>CACZOP010000089.1 GCA_902782845.1 Oscillospiraceae bacterium
CCATAGTGCAGATCCATGATCCAGTTCAGATCGGTGTTCACGCCCTGATAGGCAAAGGTGGAATAATAATAGCGGTCCGAAAGCACGGTTTCGCCCTTCCTGAGCCGCGTGCCGATCCCCGTTTCGGGATCGGTGTTGTGATGGACTCTGTCCGCGAAAAACAGGGCTGCGTTGGCCCATTCGTTGGCCGGGACTTCGCCCGCCAGCATCCGGCGCAGGAATTTCCCCGTGGGGGCGGCGGTGGGCTCCGCGTCTTCCCACACGGTTTCGCCGTTCGCGCGCAGTTTATTTGCAAGCAGCGAGAGCTGCGTGCTTTTACCGGTGCCGTCAAGCCCTTCGAATACGATGAATTTTGACATGTGTTTGGTTCCTTTTTGTAATGAGAATTCCCGGTTATCCTGATGTGCGCAGCAGCTCCGACAGTTCCGCGAACTGCCCGAGCGTCAGCGTTTCGGCGCGGGTGGTCTGCGGCAGGCCCATTTGCTCCAGCGCCGCAAAGATTTTGTCTTTTGCGATCCCCAGCCCGGACGAAAGCCCGTTGGCCGCCGTTTTGCGCCGCTGAGAGAACGCCGCCCGCACGGTTCTGAAGAAAAACGCTTCGTCGGTGATCCGCACGGGAGGCTCCGTCCGCGGGGTCAGGCGGATCACGTAGCTGTCTACCTTTGGCGGGGGCGTAAAAGAAGTGTTTTTCACTTCAAACAGCAGCTCCGGTTCGCTGCGGTAGCGCACCGCCACGGTGATCGCGCCGGAATCCCGGCTGCCCACCTCGGCGCAGAGGCGCTCGGCGGCTTCTTTCTGCACCATGACGGTGATCCCGGCGAAGGGACAGCCGCTTTCCAGCAGATACATGAGCACCGGGGAGGTAATATAATAGGGCAGGTTCGCGCAGACGTAAACCCGCCCGCAATCCGCGAAATGCTCTTTCAGCAGGGCGTTCAGGTCGGTTTTCAGCACGTCCTGACAAAGCACTTCCACGTTGCGGTGCTCCTCCAGCGTCTGGGCAAGCACCGGCAGCAGACGGGCGTCCAGTTCCACGCTCACCACTTTTTTCGCGATCTTCGCCAGCTCCACGGTGAGCACGCCGGCGCCGGGGCCGATCTCCAGCACGCCGTCGTTTTTTGCAGCGCCGCAAAGAGCCGCCATGCGGGGACACACGGCGGGATCGGTGATGAAATTCTGTCCCAGCCCCTTGGAAAAGGTGAACCCCTGCCGGGAGAGAAGCTTTTTTACGGTTTGCGCGTCGGTCAGATTATATTCCATATAAATCGGATTAAATAATAAGATTACGGTTTCACGATCGTCTGGTAGGTTTCGTAGGCGGCGTTCCATGCTTCGGTTTCTTCGGGCGTGTAGCGCTTGAGCGCCTCCGCCTCCGCGATCATGGCCCGGGCTTCGGCAATGCTTGTCAGTTCGCCGGTGGCCAGCAGCTGCAGCGCCAGGTTGCCCCACACCGTCGCTTCAATGGGGCCTGCGAAAACCGGGAGGCGGGTGCTGTTCGCCGTCATCTGGCAGAGCAGCTTGTCTTTTGTGCCGCCGCCCAGAATGTTGATCTGCGGATAGGTTTTGCCGGTGCAGGTCTCCAGTCCTTCCAGCACCTGACGGTATCTGAGCGCGAGGCTCTCGTAGATGCAGCGGACGACCTCACCCTCGGTCTGCGGTACGTATTGCCCGGTTTTTTCACAGAATTCCTTGATGCGTCGCGGCAGGTTGCCGGGAGGGGAGAAAGCCGCGTCGTCGGGATTGATAAAGCACCGAAAGGGGGCGCTCTCCAGCGCGAAACGCTCCAGATCGGCGTAGGAATAGTCTTTTCCTTCGCGCTTCCACTGGCGGCGGCTTTCCTGGATCAGCCACAGCCCGCAGATGTTCTTGAGAAAGCCGGTGGCGCGGTCGTAGCCGCCTTCGTTTGTAAAGTTCAGCGCGGCGCTCACGTCGTCCACGATGGGCGCTTCGGGCTCGGTGCCGAAGAGGGACCACGTCCCGCAGCTGATAAAAGCGAAATCCTTTTCGGTGGTGGGAACGGCGGTCACGGCGGACTGTGTGTCATGCCCCGCCACGGCGATCACGTCCGCCGGCGGTACGCCCAGCTCCTCGCAGACGGCGGGGGAGAGTTTGCCGATCACGGTGCCTGTGGGTACCGGCGGCTGCAGAATGTGCGCCGGCAGCCCCAGCGCGGACAAAACCTCTTCGCTCCACGCCCCGGTATGCACGTCGATGAGCTGCGAGGTGGTGGCGATGGAATACTCGCATACCTTTTTGCCGGTGAGGAAGTAGGAGAGCAGGTCCGGCATGAACAGCAGCGCGTCCGCACGCTCCAGCAGCGCCGGCCGCTGCAGTTTCAGACTCAGCAGCTGGAACACGGTGTTGAATTCCATAAACTGGATGCCGGTTTTTTCATACAGAGCCTTTTTTGAAATATACTTTTCGCTCTCTTCGATCATGCCCCTCGTGCGGGCGTCGCGGTAGTGCACCGGGTTTTCCAGCAGCCGGCCGTCTTTGTCAAGCAGACCGAAATCCACACCCCACGTGTCGATGCCGATACTGTCGAAGCCGCCTTTTTCTTTCGCTTTCAGAATGCCCTGCTTTATTTCGTGCAGCAGGCGCAGCACGTCCCAGTAAAACGTGCCGTTTACCAGCACGGGATCGTTTGAAAAGCGGTGGATCTCTTCCATTTTCAGCGCGCCGTCGTCGAAGACGCCGAGGATGGCCCTGCCGCTGGATGCGCCGAAGTCAAAAGCAAGCAAGCGTTTCATGTGCGTTGTTCCTTTCTTCCGTCAGAATACTCTCAGAGCTTCACTACGCCTTTTTTTAAGATCACGTTGGCGTAAATGGCGGTCTCGCTGCTGGCGATCACCGCGTAGGCGCTTCTTGCGCGCTCATAAAACGCGAACCGCTCGATCTGCGAGATCACGGTTTCGCCGTTGTGTCTGTTCACGATTTCTCCGTAGGTTTTCCAGATCTTCGGCGTTTCTTCGCCTTCGCCCGTGGCCATCAGCGCCACGGGGCTCTCCACGTAGGTGTCCAGCGGGAAAACCTGCAGGATCGCGTCGAGGATCTCGGGGACGCCCAATCCGTCGCAGCGGATGAGCCGTTTCGCGTTGGAGGCGGCGGGGAAGTTGCCGTCGCCGATCACGATCTCGTCTCCGTGCCCCATTTCGCAGAGGATCTTGAGAAGCTCGGGAGAAAGAATGGGGGAAATACCTTTTAACATGTTCGTTTACCTCCGGAAATCAGTTTGCTTAAGCGATCTTCGCCGCCAGCTTGTCCACCAGCACGTCGGCGCGGGTCATGGAAATGTTGTTCGCGAAAATCACGTCGTTGATATGGTATTCGTCTACAAGCTGCGCCACGGTTTTGCTGCAGTAACGGTAATCCATCACGTACACGTGCTCGTATTCTCCCACCAGCATGGGCGCGAAGGCGTTGCCGAAGCTCTCTTTGATCAGCAGGCAGCTTTCCCCCGTTTTCTTGCCCTTGTTGTGGATGTCGGAGAAGGGATTGTCGCCCCAGATATAGGCGCTGTATTTGTAGGCGGGGATGCTGTCGTTGGCGTCGTAGATCACGTCGCCCGTAAAGGTGTTGCCGTTGGAATCGGTAACGGTGATGTCCGCGTCGGCGGGGGGCAGGTAGGTTTCCACCACGTCCGGGGTGTTCCCAAGCGCCGGGTCGTGGCCGGAATCGGCGTAGAAGCTGCCGAGGAAGCCCTCAAAGTCGCGGCGTTCGCAGTATTTCAGCTCCACGGGCGTCACGCCCTTCTGCTTGCAGAATTCCACGTAGGCGTAGTAGGCGCCCAGCTCCGTCCAATGGTGGTCGGTGCGGAAGTAGATATACTCGTCCTTGTGGGCGGTGAGCGCATCGAAAATATGCACGGTCTTCACACTCGGATCGAAAGAGCCCTCGATATAGGCGGTGGCCTTGTTCTGGTCGGAGGAGGAGATCTGCGACTGGATCCTGGGGTCCAGCGTGATGCCGGTGCTTGTGGGGATCACCATGGCGTAGACCTGCGCTTTGCCCTGCAGCACGGATGCCGCGCGATTCACTGCGGCCGCGTATTTGTCCGCGGTGGACTGAACGAAGTTGTAATACTCGAAGCCGGCGTTGCCGCTCACCAGAATGCTGCTGAGCTGCTCAAAGGCGGGGGCGGGACCGGTCTCTTCGCTTTTTTTCACCGTCTCCTGTTCGGCAGCGCCCGCGGTGGTCGCTTCGGCGGAGACGGCGGCCGCAGATGCTGCCGCGGTGGTCTGGGCGGGCTGTGTGTCGGCGCCGGATTTCGTGTCCTTTGACGGGGGCGCGTCGGGGATCTCGTCGCCGGCCATGCCCTCGTTGAACCCGGCCTGCACGCGGCCGGTGCCCATCAGGTGCTGTACCTTTGAGTTGGCGTTGATCAGCGCGTCGCGGAAGGGAACGGTGTCGGAAAACCAGGTGGAGATCCCGGCAAAATAGCTGCCGTTCCACAGGGAAGACCAGGTGAGCTTCGGGAATTTCGCCAGCTCGCGTTTTTCCGTGGCGGAAACCGAAGGACGCAGGGGGATCAGCAACGCCGTTACGGTCATGCAGAGCACCACGACGGCGGTGATCCCGAGCGTGGCGAGTTTATAAACATAACTTTTTCTTTTTCCTGTTTTTTTCATGGCGATCGTCTCCTTTTTTGCGTCAGAATTGGAAATAAAGGAAGGGATTGTAGGAATCTCCCACCAGCGAGAGCACCGAGAGAATGATGAGCACGGCGGGAAGCACGGCGTGCAGCACACCGTAGGTTTTCCGGGCGATCATGTTCGTTTTTCCCATGCGCGCAAGGATCCTGCCGGCGTTTTTCACCAGCGGCGTGCAGGCGATCACGCAGATGAAGAAGAAGAACAGGTAGCTGCCGGCGAACCGCAGGCTTTCGAAGGTGGAGATGTGGTTTTTGTTCAGGCAGAACATGCCGCGCAGCACCGCGCCGACCATGGAGAGGTTCGTGAACTTGAACAGCACCCAGCCGAAGAATACGATCGCCAGCACGTAGACGTGCTTGAGCACTCTCGTTTCCTTCAGGCGTTCGCCGATGACGAATTTTTCGAGCATCAGGAACACGAAGAAATAAAGCCCCCAAAGCACGAAGTTCCACGAGGCGCCGTGCCACAGGCCGGTGAGCGCCCAGACGACGAAGAGGTTGAAGATCTGGCGGGCAGCCCCTTTGCGGTTGCCGCCCATGGGAATATACACGTAGTCGCGGAAAAAGCTGCCGAGCGATATGTGCCAGCGCCGCCAGAACTCGGTGATGCTGGACGAAACGTAGGGATAGCTGAAGTTTTCTTTATAATGGAAGCCGCACATGAGTCCCATGCCGATGGCCATATCGGAATAGGCGGAGAAATCGAGGTAGATCTGCAGCATGTAAAACGCCATGCCCACCCAAAGCGTAAGAGCGCTGCGCCCCTGCAGCAGCGAGAGGTTCGAAGCGAGGGCCGAGGCGTCGCCGATCAGGTCGTCTGACAACAGCAGCGTATCCACCACCGCGCCGCAGGCGTTCGCCAGCAGGGATTTTTTCGCAAGCCCCACTGCGAAGCGCCGCACGCCGCGGGCCATATCGTCGAGGTTCTCCACACGGTTGTCGATCTCGTAGGCAATATCGCCGTAGCGTACGATGGGACCGGCCACGCACTGGTGGAAAAGCCCTGCGTAGAGCAGCACCTTCCAGTAGACCTTCTGCGCCGGGACCTCGCCCCGGTAAACGTCCACCACGTAGGTGAGGAGCTGGAAGGTATAGAAGGAGATGCCGATGGGCAGCGAGATCGCCGGCGGCGTCAGGAGCACCTTCCCCGCCATGTGGTTGAGGTTCGTGATGAAAAAGCCGATGTACTTAAAAAATCCGATGGTCCCGATGCAGACGACGGCGGCCAGCGCCAGCCAGAGCTTTTTGTTTGTTGCCGTTTGCGCCGCGGATATTTTCAGCGAGAAAAGCCAGCAGAAAAAGGACATGCCGAGCAGGATCAGAACGTAGACCGGCTCGCCCCAGGCATAAAAAATCAGCGAAAATACCAGCAGAATAATGTTCCGCTTCGTGATATCCTTCGCCGTAAAATAGAATATGCTCTGTATCGGTAAAAAAGCCAGAACAAACAGCAAGCTTGAAAAGACCATGTTTTTCTTTCTCTCCTTCGGAATCATTTTGGCAAATGATCGCTCATCATGATAATCTATATTATTATCGCGCATTTCTCTGAAAAAAACAAGAGAAATTACAAAATATTTACAACTTTTTTATTTGTTGAAAAATAAGATTGACGAATCAAGCATTTTCTTTTATAATGGATATGATAATTTATCAAACATCATAAAAGTGAGGGTGCCTTATGGGTAAAGCAAACGAGACAAAAGCCAACGTCCTGACTTATACAAAGAAGGAACTGGCGGGATTCCTGACAGGTCTTGCAGGACAGAACATCATCTACAATATCATCGCCACAGGTCTGGCGTTCTACTTCCAGAGCGTGATCTTCCTTCCGGCGATCGCCTGCTCCCTGATTTTCGCGCTGGCGCGGGTGTGGGACGCCGTGAACGATCCCATGATGGGCACCATCGTTGATAAAACCAGAACCAAATGGGGCAAATGCAAGCCCTATCTGCTGTTCGTTCCCGCGGTGATCATGATCACCACCATCCTGCCCTTTATCAACAGTATGTACGCCGAGCCGAACCAGTATCACGAGGTGGCGTTTGTGGAGGATCCCTCCGCGTACACCGCGTTTGCCGACAGCGATCTGGTCAAAGCGCTCGACTATGAAAATGACGACAAAACCGTCACAAAGTATCTTTTTGTGCCCGTGGGCGGCACCTGGGAGCTGCAGAAAGACGCCGAGGGCAAGACCCTTATGGATGAAAACGGGAATATTATTAAAACCGAAGTCATGATCTATACGGCGGAAGATAAAGCGCCTGTCACCGATAAGGCGCTGGCGGAGACTGTGCTGCAGGAATTCCAGAGTGAAATCGGTTTTGAAAAGAAAACGGGCGCCAGAGCCGGGCTGATCATCTTCTGGGCGGCGTTCTCCTATATCCTCTGGGGCATGACCTACACCATCGGCGACATTCCGCTCTGGGGCGTCACCTCCCTGATGACCGAAGACCAGAACGACCGCGCGAAGGCCCTCACCCTTGCCCGTGCGGTGGCGAACGTGGGTATGATCGGCACCCTGTTCACGATGATCGCCCCGGCGTTCCAGGGCATGTGGAAGGCGCGCGGCATGGACGAGGCCCACTCGCTCCGGGCGGCCTACATCACCCTTGCCGTTGTAATGACGGTGTTCGCTTCCGTCCTCTTCCAGGTCGCGGGCTTCGCCGTAAAAGAAAGAGTGGCCCCGCAGAACGAAAAAACCTACACCATCAAAGAAAACTTCAAGATCATGTTCGGCAACAAGCCCTTCCGCCAGATCCTGATCTCCGGCATTCTCCGCAGCCCCATCCAGCTGCTGGGCATCGTCGCCATGACGCTTGTGATGTATTACTTCTTCAACAACGATATCGGCGCCACCCTCTTTGTTGACGGCGCGCTGAACGTCTCGCTGGTTATTAAGGTTGCGATCCTGATGGTCGGGCTCCTCGGCGGTATGATCGTGTTCCCGCTTTTCGTCCCCAATCTGATCAAAAAGTTCGAAAAAAAGAGCCTGTATAATTTCTTCACGCTGATCGGCGCCGTCCCCTTTGCTCTGATCTTCATTTTCTTCCTGGTCTCCGGCGGCAACGTCCTCACCTGGGGCTGGATGATCGTGATGGCTGTGCTCTTCTTTATGGCCGGTTCCGCCATGGGTTCGCTGAACGTGCTGCAGTCTGTAATGATCGCCGACTGCGTGGACTACGAGGAATACACCAACGGCATCCGTCCCGACGGCGTGTTCTTCTCCGGGCAGAGCTTTATCACCAAGCTTTCGGCGGGTATCGCCTCTCTGATTTCCGGCGCCGTCTACATGATCGTGGGCTTCTCCGACAAAAACGTGGCGCTGCTCAATAACGCGCTGGTCAACGGCGCGGATTTCATCACCTACAACGGCGGTAAATTTGCCGCGGCCATGTTCTTCCTGATCTCCGTTCCCCCTGCGGTCGGCATGGTGCTGGCGGCGATCCCCACCCTTAAATATGCCCTCACCGATAAGGAGCACACCCGCATCCTGGATGAGCTCAACGAAAAGCGCGCCGCGAATCAGGATAACGGCTGATTTAAGCCGGAGCTGTGCGGCGTTCGGTAACGCGATAACCTTAAAAGAGACTCGCAAGGGTCTCTTTTTTATAAACAAATAAAGTCACGTGAACGCATGTAAAGGACAACAGAACCCTATGGTAAGATAAAAGGTAACTTCAACCCTCATCCGTGACGAAACTGTAAACGCCGACTTGCCGCAAATAAATTGACTTTTTGTGCATACTATGGTAGAATTGAGTAAAAACATCAGGGAATCAAACACAGGAAAACCGTGTCCCGCCAAACGATCTTCCTTTCAGAACAGAGGGCGGCGTCCCGTGTCAAAGGGCGAAAACAAACGTGAAGGAACCATGAAAAACATCTGGAAACTTCTTCTTCTGAATCTGTCGCTGGCAGCCGCTGCGATCCTCTGCTTTTCCAAGGGCTTTCTGGCGCTCTCTCCCGCCGATCCTTCCATTTTAAAAGCGGGGCTTTCCATCCTGATCGGCCTCGGCCTCGGGTCGGGCCTCGTCTACGGCAACTACCGTCTGCTCAAGGAACCCGACAAGGTGACAAAAGAACAGCTCCTGCGTCCCGGGCAGGTGGAGGCCGCGCTCAAAGAGAACAGCGGTTCCCGGTATTTCGGGGAGCTGGCGCGCACGGCGCTGAACCAGTACAGGCGTATCGAGGGCAGCACAGCCCGGGCGCTTCAGGCGGTGCGGGGAAAATTCCAGCCCGGCTCCATGAGCGAGAGCCGCTACGCCGCGGTGATCGAGGCGGCGGGCTCCACGGCGCTGGAAAACATGAAGAGCATCGCGGTGCGGATGTCGATTTTCGACGACGACGAATACCGCCGCCTGCAGAGCTACCGGCACGACAACATCCCCGACGATATCCAGCAGCAGCAGCTCGCTCTTTATAAATCCAACGCCGATTATATCCGGCAGTCGGTCGCCGCCAACGAAGCGCTGATCCTCAAGCTGGATACGCTCTCTCTTGAAATCTCCAACAGCGGCGCAGCCACCGGCGAAGATACCGACGCGCTGCTCGGAGAAATCACACAGCTCACGGACGAACTGAAGTATTATCGGTAAACTCAAAAAAGGAGGAATCAGAAGATGAAAAAGAAAGGCGTACTCATCGTTATCATCGTTCTTGTGGTCGCGTTGGTGTTCGGCGGGCTGTATCTGACCCGCAATCTGGGCAAGAACCAGAAAACCGTCAGCGCGGAAGACGCCATGCGCAGGCTTACGAAATATGTTGACAATATCGATCCCATCGAGGGCGAGCCGGTGCGGGGCGTGGTGCAGGCCGGCGACGACGACACCACGTTCCAGGAGCTGCCGGAGCTGACCGACGGCAGTATCGCGGTGGAAGAGGACACGGCGCTCTATGCCGAGATCTTCTCCTCTTCCGAAAAAACAGGCAGCGGCACCGACGGCTGGCTGCGCGAGATGGCCGCCGCCTTCAACAAAAGCGGCGCTGAGGTCAACGGACAGCCCGTTTCCGTCCGTCTTCGCACCGTCAGCTCCGGTCAGCAGGTGGATTACGTAGCGTCGGGCAAATACGTGCCCGCCGCCATCTCCCCGTCTTCCACACTTTCGGTCAAAATGCTCAACGCCAAGGGCGTCGCCACCGAGTTTGCCGCCGAAAGCCTGGTTACCAACTACGCGGGCATCGTGGTGTCGTCCTCCACCTATTCAACGCTGACCGAGGAATACGGCGAAGCCACCGTGCAGACCCTGGCGCAGGCCACCGCCGACGGCAAGATCATCATGGGTTACACCAACCCCTTCACCAGCGCCACGGGCTTCAATTTCCTGATCACCCTGCTGGATTCCTATTCCTCCGGCAACATCCTCTCAGAAAAAGCGGTGAACGGCTTTGTGAGCTTCCAGCGGAACGTGCCCTTCGTGGCGATGACGACCACGCAGCTCCGGTCCTCCGCCGAAAAGGGGACCTTCGACGCCTTCGTGCTGGAGTATCAGGCCTTCCTCTGCGACAGGACCCTTTCCAAAAACTACCGTTTTATTCCCTTCGGCTACGCGCACGAAAACCCGCTGGCCATGATCTCCTCCGCGGACGCGGAAGAAAAAGAGATCCTGCGGCAGTTCGCGGCCTACTGCGCCGCAAACGGCGCGTCCCTCGCGCAGAAGGACGGCTTCAACACCGCGCCGGAGGGCTATCTTCCTCTCAGCGTGGACTATGCGGGCGAGGAGCTCATAAATGCCCAGGCGCTCTATAAAGAGAACAAGGATACAAAGCCCATCATCGCCGTGTTTGTGGCGGACGTGTCGGGCAGCATGGTGGGCGAGCCCATCAACACCCTGCAGTCGAGCCTTGTGAACTCCATGCAATATATCAACACCGAGAACTATATCGGCCTTGTGAGCTACAACGACGACGTCACGATCAACCTGCCCATCGCTCAGTTCGATCTCACCCAGCAATCCTATTTCAAGGGCACGGTGGAGAGCCTTTCGGTGGGCGGCGCCACAGCCACCTTCGACGCGCTCTGCGTGGCGATGAAAATGGTGGAGGATAAGCTGGCGGAGATCCCGGACGCCAAGCCCATGATCTTTTTGCTCAGCGACGGCGAGACCAACCGCGGCCATTCTTTAAGCGATATTTCCGACATCGTTTCCGGCCTGCAGATGCCGGTTTACACCATCGGCTACAACGCCAATATCGACGCGCTGCAAAAAATCTCCGATATCAACGAGGGCATCTGCATCAACGCCGGCACCGACGATATCGCCTATCAGCTGCGGCAGCTTTTCAACGCGAACATGTAATTCAATGCGGAATACGGAATCAGAATCTGCGGAACCTATATAACTCCGCATTCCGAATGAACGAAAAACAAAATGGAGGACGATTATGGCAGAGTTCAGTTTAGAGCTTCCCTCGGAAGAAAAAATCAAAGCGGCGGTGGTGGAGGAATCCCGCCCCAGCGACGAAACCAAAGAACAGATCACGTCTCTGGTGGAGAAAAACGCCAACACGTTTCTGGACGTGGATCTCGATTCCCTCGATTCCCGCAGGGAGTGCGTGCAGGCCGTTGAAAGCTTCGGCCTCGACGCGGTGAAAAAAAGCGAGAGCAAAAACGCCATCCTGCAAAAGCGGATGTATCAGTTTACCGAAGCCGGCGGCGAAAGCGGCGAGGTTTCGAAGGGGCTGGCGGACCTGACCCTCAAAATGAAGGATCTTGACCCCTCAAAGGCGGACTTCCTGAAAACCGGAAAGATCGGCAAGCTCTTCAACCCCGTGCGCCGCTATTTTGAGCGCTATAAAACCGCCGACCAGGAGATTTCCTCCATCATCAAGGTGCTGGATAACGGCCAGAAAACGCTGGTGAACGACAACACCACGCTCGAACTGGAGCAGGGCGGCATGCGGGCGCTCACAAAAGAGCTCGATCAGAACATCGAGATCGGTATGCAGATGGACGCCTACCTCGAAAACGCCATTCAGAATATGATCCATGCCGGCGAGGATCCCGAAAAGATCAAGTTTCTGCAGGAAGAGGTGCTCTATCCGCTGCGCCAGCGGGTGCAGGATTTCCAGCAGCTTCTGGTGGTGGATCAGCAGGGCATCATCGCCATGGAAATCATCCGCCGCAACAACAAGGAGCTGATCCGCTCCGTCGACCGCGCGAAGCTCGTCACCGTCACCGCGCTGCGGACCGCCGTTACCGTGGCGGGCGCGCTCTACGACCAGAAGATCGTGCTCGAAAAGGTGAACGCCCTCAACGCCGAGACCAATCGCATGATCGAAGCCACCGGCCGTATGCTGCGGGAGCAGGGAACGGAGATCCACCTGCAGGCGGAGGAAAGCGGCGTTTCGGTGGAGAGCCTCACTTCCGCGTTCAACGACGCCATTCAGGCGCTGGAGGATATCAGTACCTATAAGCAGCAGGCGCTCCCCCGCATGAAAGACAGCATCGAGCAGTTCCGCCAGCTGGCCGCCGAAGGCGAAAGCCGGATCAAACGGATGGAGGAAGGCGTGGACTGAGGGGCTCCGCCTTTCTGACCGAAGCCGGAATCCGCAACGCTCATAAAAACAAAAAAAAGCATCGTCTCATGCCGAGGCGGTGCTTTTCCGATTTGTGACGTTTTGTTGTCTGACGGGAAACTTCCCGGTTTCCTGTTCATGTCAAAGAGAGATTTTTTCCTGCCGGATGAAATCGTAAAAATACAGATTCGCGTTTTTGCGTCCCGTGATTTCCAGCACCGCCGCGGCGCCGCGGTGTTCTTCGGTTTTTCCGTTTCCGTATTCAAAGCTGGGCAGGTTCAGATGGATCAGGTTTTCGCCCGCCCGTTCCACGCAGTTCCCGTTCAGCGCGTGCTTGTGCCCGCTCACGAAGATCACGCGGGATTTCGCTTTTCCTGCGTATTCGGTCAGCAGCGCGTCGATCCTGTCGCTTGCTGCCGCCTGCCCTTCTTCCTCCCAGCCGTCGTCGCCGCCGTTGCGGTTTCTCAGGCACTGATGGTTGATCACAAGGATCGTCTTTCTCTCTTTTACGCACCGTCTGAGTTCCGCTTCCAGCCATTGCAGCTGTTTGTCGGAAAGAAACGTGCAGTTGTGCATGGTTCGTTCGGTGCCCAGCACGATAAAATTGCAGTATCCGTCGGCGCAGGCGTAGTAATTCTCCGTTACCTTGTGTCCGAAATCCGCGCAGCAGTCCCGGAACAGGCGCCACGCGATCTCGTAATTCGGGTGGTCGCTGTGGTGCCACGCGTCGTGGTTTCCGAAGGCCGGGACGATCAGCGCCGCCCGCAGATACCGCCGCGTGAGCTTTTGCAGCAGGCGGTATTCCTTTTCGTCGCCGCAGTTGGTCATGTCGCCCGCCATCACGAAGGCGTTCACCCTGCCGAATTTTTTCGTCACGCCCGCAAACGCCCGGCGCAGAATATCCGTCCGGTCCCGGTAGGGGTCTGCGTCGGTATGCAGGTCGGCGGTCAGCACCGCCGTATATTTTTTCCGTCCCGGCCGCGGGCGCAGGACCGTTGCCAGCCGCGCCGCCGCCATAACGGGGAGAGAATCGATCAGGGTCCGTTTTTTCATGGCTTTTATACGATCAGAAATCAAAGTATTTTTCCCGCAGCTTCTTCATTCTGCCGCTGAGGAACACGATCCCCGCCAGCGCTTCCATCCGCTCCTCCTGCGTGCCGGTCACGTATTGCTTCATCAGCCGGCCTTCTTCATAACAGAGCTCGTCGTGAAGGGGAAAGTAGTTTTTCAGCAGATAGTCGCCGTAGCGGATGAAGCGCGCTTCGCCTACCAGCCGGAATTCGGCGCTGATGGTGTCCACCGCCACGGAATAGAAATCCTTGATTGCGGCGATCAGGGCTTTCCGCTCGTTTTCGGGGGAGAAAACGATGGTGGCGCAGATAAAGGCGTTGCGGTTGCTCTCATAGGAAGAGTGGCTGTCGGTGCTGCCGACGATGGGGAACCGCCTGCCTTTGGCTCGCTCCTCGTAATACCGTGCGGTCTGGAAGCCGTTCTGCTCGTAATAGCTTTCGCCGCCCAGCACCTCAAAGGCGTCGAAGGGCTGCTGCTCCATCATGTAGTCCGTGAATTTTTCCGGCACCTGAAACACGTTGCTGATCCAGTTGGGATGCGCGAAAATGCCGAGGCCGTTTCCGGCGCGGATCTGATTGAAGACCCAGCAGCAGAGGGTCCACGGCAGCACGTCCACGCCCTCCGGGGTCTCGGTTTTTTCCGCAAGCGCATGGATCGTCGCCTGATACTCTTCGCGTGTCATTACATCCGGGACATTCTCGGTCCGGATGGCGCGGGTGGAAAGCTCCCTGCCCACCTCCGCGGTCTGCGTGCCTTCCACAAGGGCGTTCACGCTGAATTCGCCGCCGAAATTCACAATATGCACGTCGTTATATTCGCCGTAAACCTCCGGCATGTGCACTTCCTCGCCCGGGATAATGGCCATCTCAATGGGCGCGTCCTTATATTTCTCAATGGCGCGGATCGACGGATAATACCGCTCGTGGTCGCTGATCACGGTAAAATCATATCCGTATTTCCGGTAGTTTGCCGCCACCACCTCCGGCGTCTGCCGACCGTCCGAAAGAGTGGTGTGCATGTGCAGGTCGCCGAGGAAAGGATATCGCCCGCTGAGATCCTCCGCCACGCAGTAAACCGGGAACTGCTCCACACGTTTTCCGTTGTCAAAAAACCGCAGATAATACGCCTGCTCTTTGTCGAAGGTGTGCGTAAAACAGAAGCTGCCCGTTTCGTCCGTTTTAACCATCCGTTCTCTGAAATCGCCCGTGGCGGGGAAGTCCTTCGGTTTGCCGCCGTCCAGCGCGCAGATCACGAGCTTGTATTCGGTGTCCGGCTGAAACAGGGTCCTGCCGCCCAGCGGACGGATGTGGATCTCGCTTTCCTTTCCCGCAACAAATACTTTTGGGTATACGTCGAAATTGTTCAGTCTGTCGTCTTTTTTGTATGCCATTTTCTCAGAACCTCCGGCGCAGCGCGCTGCAGCGCCGATCCTCCCTTTTTTATTCAAAATTATTATAATTCATTCAAAAATGATAGTCAACCGTAAAAAGATATTTCTTTCCGTTTCTGCGAGGGATGAAAACAAGGACTCTTTGCTGCGTTTATACAGTTCCGAGGACGGAAGGCAGACGACGGAGAAAGTGAAAACGGATAAAAAGCGTTTCCTGACACTGTTTTTTGACTGCGATGCGTTTTGATTTTCCATCTTTTTAAACAAATCGCCGCGTATGTGATTGACAGAAAACTTTGTTTTTATTATAATCAATAATTGGATTTGACTATATTTACGGAGGAATGATGATGAACAAAAATGTGAAAAAGCTGCTTTCGATTCTTTTGTCGGTAATCATGATTGTTGCCGTGATGCCGGTAGTGTTCGCGGGGCAGCCGTCCATTCACCGTTGGACACGGCAGCAAAACGGCGGCGACGGCTTCTATATTTACGCCTACGTTACGGGCAATGGAACGGGGGTGACGGATGTGAAATTTCCGACGTGCACCTCAGACGTTGGTTGGAACTGGCTGCCGGGTTCTTCCGGCAACTGGACCATTGGCGGGCAGACCTATAACTGGGTCGCCTACGCACAGCGCGGTTCGTATAACAACGAAGACGGTCCCTACACCACACATATCTACGCTTATTCCAACGGTGAGCAGAGCGCTGTGAACGCCGGAGAATTCACTATGAACATGAAGCCAGGTATCGGCGCTTATACAAAGGTGCAGAACGGCGACGAGGGTTTCTATGTATATACCTATGTGGATAATCACGGCGTAGGCAGTATTACGCGCTTTACCTGCCCCACCTGCTGCCCTTCGGTGGATTGGATCTGGTATGACGGAGAAACTGGAAGCTGGACGATCAACGGCGTTACCTATAACTGCCGCGCATACGTGAACGCAACGCGTTTGAGCAGTATCGACGGCCCCTTTACCACGCATATCTACGTGTATAACAGCTACGGGTATTCTTCTGCGATCGATTCCGGCACGTTTACGTTCAACCGTACGCACCCTGCGATCCTGCGTTCCAAATACGTACAGAATCAGAATAACGGCCATTATATTTACGCGTATGCGAGCGCGCAAAACAACGGCACTGTCACAAACGTGAAGTTCCCCACCTGCACAAATGATGTTGGATGGATCTGGCAGCCCGGCACAGAAGGAAACTGGATCATCGACGGGCAGACCTACAACTGGCGCGGTTATGCACCGAAGAGTTCCTATAACAATTCCGACGGGCCGTATACCACGCATATTTACGCTTATTCCTCCGTCGGCTACGAAGGCGCGATCAACGCCGGCACGTTTACCTATAATCACAATAAGCCGCTGATTTCCCGCGTTGCAAAGGTGCAGGAAGGAAAGGGGTTCTGGGTCTACGCCTATGCGGATGCGAACGGCGGCGCGACCATTGACCGCGTGCAATTCCCGAGCTGGACCCTGCAGAACGATCAGGACGATCTGCCGTCCAGCTGGGAGACGAATCCCGCCTGTACCGGTACGGCAGGCAGCTGGACCGTGAATGGACAGACTTATAACTATCGGTTTTTCGTGGATCCCGTTGCTCACGGCAATCAATACACCGCCTATCAGACTCATGTTTACGCTTTTAATAAAGCGGGGTATCAGGGGCCCGGGGTTGATACGGGGCGTTTCGACCTTGTCTTTGATTTACAGGTGAACCCCAACGGCGGAATGTGGAACGGCGTTGCCAACACGCAGAGCGTCTCCGGCAGTTACGGTGAAGTGAAAACCATTGCCGATCCCATACCCGCAGAAGGCTATACCTTCACCGGTTGGACACAGGGCGGCGTTGGCATATGGAACGCGGCGAACAAGCAGTTTACTCTCGGAAACGGAACGGGAACGCTTACCGCGAACTATTCTTTGAATTCCTATACCGTTACATTTGTAAACGGCGTGACCGGCGAAACGCTGAAAACCGAAACCGTGAACCACGGCGCCGCGGCCGCCGCGCCCACGCCGCCTTCCAAAATCAAAATCGACGGCAACGCCGACAGCCACTATACCTTCACCGGCTGGGACACACCTTATGACAATATCACCGGCCCCACCACGGTCACCGCGCAGTATGCGCTCACCGGGCACAGCTACGGAGAATATACGCACTCCGCCGATTCCCATAGCCGCACTTGTTCCGACTGCGGCTATGTGGACGCTGCCGCGCACAGCTATTCCGATGCGGTCACCGCCCCCACCTGCACGGCGCAGGGCTATACCACCCACACCTGCTCCGCCTGCGGCTACAGTTACAGCGATACCTACACCGATAAGGCTCCGCACGATTTCAGCGTATATGTGGAAGAAGTCGCCCCCGCCACCTGTTTGGCGAACGCCACGGCCACCTATAAATGTGCCAACTGCTCCGAGACGACCGTGAAAGCCGTGCCCGGTTCACAGCTTGACCACAGCTACACCGGCGACGTGAAGAAAAACGACGACGGCACTCACAGCTTCAAGTGCGTGAACGGCTGCGGCGACTACGGCGGAACCGCCGGCTGCGACTATGACGACGTGATCACCGAACCCACCTGC
>CACZOP010000090.1 GCA_902782845.1 Oscillospiraceae bacterium
ACGATAGCGTACCCAGGATCGATTCCCAAAATAATCACAAACGCGCCTCCAAAAACCGGTCGGGCTGCGGGAAATGCTTCAAAGAACTCAACACAGAAACTCCGTCCGGATAAAATCGCAATCATTTACCCATTTTATTCTAAAATTATATCACATAAAGGAGCAAAGAGCAATATACAAATTAAAATAAACTAAAAAAAAGAAAAAGAAGATCTTACCGAAACGATAAGACCTTCTGACACTTTTTACGCTTTCAGTAAAACGCGGAACAAATCTCAATCCGTCAGCACGATCTCCCTGTGCTGCTCGGTGGAATCATACACCGCCTGCATGATCTTCGAGGTGAGGATCGCGTTTTTGATATCGTTGCGGTTGCGCTCGCCGCGGCAGACGGACTCTACAAAATCCAGTACCTCGTCCCGGTGCATATTATTCTCGGGGAATGAGGGCTTCGTTGTGCAGAGCATGCCGTCCCGTACGGTATAGAGCGTAAAGCCTCCGAGATAGTCGTGACGGACGCCGCCCTTGTCGCCGATGAAGTCGATAAAGGTGCCTTCTTCGTTGATATTCTCTGCCCACGCGCCGTTGAAGGTAATCACGGGGCCGGAGGTGCGGATGAGGCCGGTGACCGAATCATCCACGTCATACACGCCGTTCAGGTCTTTGGTGTCCTCGCTCCACATGTGCGTATACACGTAGTTCGGCATATCCACGCCGAGCTTGCAGAATGCTTCGCCCGAAACGGTGAGCGGCGCGGGATCGCCGCAAACGTATTCCACAAGGTCCAGATAGTGCACGCCCCAGTCGATCAGCGCGCCGCCGCCGGAGACCGCTTTGTTTGTGAAATCGCCGCCGAGCCCCGGAATGGAGCGATAGGCGCGGAAGGATGCGTAAACGTGATAGATCTCTCCCAGCACGCCGTCGTCGATCAGTTTTTTGATGGCGTTCACCGCGTTCGAGTAGCGGTTGCATACGCCGATGGAGAGGAGGCGTCCCGTTTCGTAGGATACCTTCTCCATTTCCAGCGCCTCGGAGAGGATCCGCGCCGCGGGCTTTTCGCAAAGCACGTCCTTACCGTGCTTCATGAAGTCGATGGCGATCACGGAATGCATGTCGTTATGCGTGCAGACGGACACCGCGTCCAGCTCCGGATCGTCAAGGATCTCGCGATAATCATACACTGCTTTGCCGCAGCCGTATTTTTTCACACAGGCATCCGCCTTTTCTGGGATGATGTCGCAGAAATATTTGATCTGCGCACGGGGGGATGCGATGTAGGCGGGAATATGCGCGCTGTTGCCGATGTTGCCGCAGCCGATGACCGCGACATTGATTTTTTCTTTCATTTTCGGTTATCCTCCATAAAACATAAGAAGTGATCCGAAAACCACTTCTTACGGTTTTTTTTGAATTCAATATTAGTCTGCGAAATCAGGATCTACCGGCGCGGGCGGATCTGTTACCGGCGCGGGTGGATCTGTTACCGGCGCGGGTGGATCTGTTACCGGCGCGGGCGGATCTGTTGCCGGCGGCGCTTCGGTTACCGGTTCCGGCGCGTCGGTTGCCGGGGGCGCCTGTGTGACGGGCGTTTGCGTGGCGGGCGCCTGCGTTACCGGACGGGAAGAAGATCTTGTCGTCCTGTTGTTGTTATTATTGTCGCCGGGATTCGCCGCGGGTGCGGAAGAATTCTTTTTCGTTGTTTCAGCGGCAGTGGTAGTCTCGCTTTTCTTGGTGGTTTCGTCTTTTTTATTCTTTTTGTTTTTCTTTGTAGTCTCTTTTTCAGACGTGATATTCACGATATCGCCGCCTTCTTTCAGCGCGCTGTCGGACTTGGGCTTGAACACGCCCTTCATCGCCAGCACCACGACAAGAACGATGATCACGGCAAGAACGATCACGATATCGATCACCGCAGCTCTTCCGAATTTATTTCTGGATTTATAACGGTTGATCTTTTCGGTTTCTTCGGCTTCGTGGTCGATTTCATCCTCAGACGGATCGTAGTAGTCGATCCGGTGGGAATGCGTATGCGAACGGTGTTCCACCGGTTCCTCCTCAATCGCATCCGCCTCGGCGTCTTCCGGATAAAGCTCATCTTCCGCCTCATCGAGATCCGCTTCGCGAAGGGAGGAGGCTGCAGCCGCGGAAACCGCGCCGACCGCGGGCGCCGCGTCATTTTCATCGCCTTCGATATCCGTTACCTTCAGAACGATGGCGGAGATCGCGTCGGCACAGCCGTTTTTCTTGGCGTTGGAATCGATCTGCGACACCATTTTTTTGATGTCGCCGTCGGCGTTTTTAACGATCGCCTTCAGCAGAGACTCGGATACGGCGGCGCCGACCTTGCCGGACAGAAGCACGTAGATATCACCGACCTGCGCGTCGCTGTAGCTGCACACACCGTAGTTGGACGCCTGATCCTCATAGGCGAACATCTGAGGCTTTGCCTCGGAGAAAAAGCCCTCGGAATAACGGAACAGCCGCGCTTTCCCGCTTTTCGCGAGGAACACCCGGTTTTCGACCCCGGCAAAAATCGCCAGATCGCAGGATGCGGAATTATACCCGGACTTATCAAGCACCCCGGCAAAAGCGCGGAAAAACTCCGAGATCGATTCGGAATAATTGGTCCCGTCGGTGGCAAATTCCGAGACGCAAGCCTTAAACAGGTCGGCGGCGCTTTCCGCCGTTCCCTTTGCATCGGCGCTCGACAGCACGTAGTAGGGTTTCCCGTGGCTTTTCCCCACGGCCTTGATCCCGTTGGCGCTGTGAACGCTTTCCCGCGGCCAGATCTTTCCGGAAGCGTTCAGACTGTCGGTATTATAATCCAAGGATGCAGACTTTCTTGTAATCAACGCTGCATCGATGCTCATTTGCATGACACTTTTCCCCTTTCAGTTTTCCTTATCTTTCTGTTTCATATGGAGATCCCGAATGTTTGAAAAACGCTTCAAACATGCAAGTTATGAATAAGTTGCAGACTGCTTTTTCTCACGGTCCCATTCTTCGAGCCGCTGTTTCAGATAGTCTCTGCAATCCGCAGCAAGATAGAGTGAACCGCAAACCAGCAGTACCTCGTAATTATCATACAGGTCGGAAAGGGCTTTGTCAATACCCAAAAACACATCTTCAAAAAAAATACTTGAAATATTATGTTTTTTTATGGAATTACAGAGCGTTTCGGCGTCCATAGCGCGGGGATTGGAGGGTTTCACGGCGATCACGCCGTCCACCAACGGCAGCACATGCCCGAGGATCGCCGACACATCCTTATCCGCCATAACGCCCATCACCGCGAGGATCCGTTTTCCGGCAAGCCGCGTCCGAATAAAATCCGCAAGCGCCCGCGTGGAGCCCTCGTTATGGGAACCGTCGAGGATCACAAGCGGGTCCTTCGACAATACTTCTGTCCGCGCCGGTAAAAAGGCGGAAGCAATTCCCTGCCGGATCGCCCCGTCGGATACAGAGTACCCTTTTTCCCGCAAAAGAATGCAGGCTTCAATCGCAAGCGCAGCATTTTCCAATTGATGCGCGCCTCCGAAGGGAATGTGCAGCACGTTTCCGTTCCACTGCACGTCCCAGCCGAAGACGGAACCTTCCGCCTCTGAAAAAACCGTTTCCGGGGAAACGATCCTTAACGCCGCGCCGCGTTCCGAAGCCGTTTTCCGGATCACGTCCAGCGCGCCGGAGGGCTGCGAAGCAGGGGTCACCACCGTACTGCCGGGTTTAATGATCCCGCTTTTTTCACCGGCGATCGCTTCAACCGTATCGCCGAGCACCGCCGTATGATCCAAAGAAACGGAAGTGATCACACATACCGGCGGCGCGGAGATCACGTTCGTGGCGTCGAATCTGCCGCCGAGCCCCACTTCCAGAACGACCGTGTCACAACGCGCATGAAGAAAAAAGAGGAACGCCGCGGCAGTGATCGCCTCAAATTCCGTGGGGTAAACGCCTTCGGCATTCAGCGCGTCCACCGCGGCTTTCACCTTTTGAGTTACGGCGGCAAGCGCCTCTCCGGCGATCTCAGTCCCGTCGATCTGGATCCGCTCATGAAAACGCAGCACGTAGGGCGAAGTGAACAATCCCGTTTTATACCCCGCGGCCGTAAGCACCGACGCGATCTCGGTGCAGGTGGTGCCTTTACCGTTGGTGCCCGCCACGTGGACGAAACGAAGACGCTTCTGCGGATCACCCAGCTTTTCACACAACAGGCCGATCCGCTCAAGCCCCGGCTGAATGCCGAAGCGCTGCAGAGAATGGAAAAACGCGATCGCATCGGTTTCTGTCATTTGCTTCACACTTTCGTTTTTTCAGGTTTCGTGATCAGCCGAGCTTCTGCAGCTGCGCACGCAGGAGCGCCGCTTTTTCTTCCGTCTTGCCGAGATTCTCTTTCTGCTCGTCGATCACCTTTTGCGGCGCTTTGGCAAGGAATCCCTGATTGGAAAGCTTGGCTTTGATCTGTGAGAGCACTTTTTCAGCGCCTTCCAGTTCCTTTGTCAGACGCTTGCGCTCCGCGTCCAGATCCACCAGCTCCGCCATGGGGATATAAATGGCGGCGTTCTGCGTCACAACGCTTACCGAGCCAGCGGTTTCACTGTCGGAAGCGGTTTCCCGTACAGTCACGCCCGAGGCGGAAGCGAGACGCTTGAAATACTCCTCTGCGGCGGCAAAGATCCGTCCGTTCTGGGTAACGATCAGCAGATGCGCTTTCTTTGAGGGCGGCACGTTCATTTCGGCGCGGCGGTTCCGGATGGCGCGCACCGCTGCCATGATCTGCTCCATATCCTCCGCTGCCTCATCAAAGCACAGGGCGGCGTCGTAAACCGGCCACGGGGAAACCATGATCGACTCCCCTTCGTGCGGGAGCGTCTGCCAGATTTCTTCGGTGATAAACGGCATAAACGGGTGCAGGAGCTTCAGGGTGTTCGAAAGCACGTACACAAGCACCGCGCGCGCCTGCGCCTTCAGCGCGGGATCCTCTGCGTTCAGGCGGATCTTACACAATTCGATATACCAGTCGCAGAGCACGTCCCAGATGAAATCGTAGAGCTTGGCGACCGCCATGCCGAGCTCATATTTATCAAGGTTTTCGGTCACTTCCTTAATCAGGGTATTATACCTGGAAAGGATCCATTTATCTTCCGGCGCCAGTGCTTCCGGCAGGTGCGGCGCGGGTTCGTTTTCATCCAGATTCATCAGCACGAAACGCGCGGCGTTCCAGAGCTTGTTGGCGAAATTACGGGAGGCCTTGACCTTTTCGTCCGAGAAACGCATATCGTTTCCGGGGCTGTTGCCGGTTGCAAGGGTAAATCGCAGGGCGTCGGCGCCGTATTGGTCGATGACCTCCAGCGGGTCGATGCCGTTGCCGAGGGATTTAGACATTTTTCTGCCCAAGGCGTCGCGCACAAGGCCGTGGATCAACACGGTATCAAAGGGCGCTTTATTCGTATAGGCAAGCCCCGAGAAGATCATGCGGCTCACCCAGAACCCTATGATATCGTAGCCGGTCACCAGCGTATCGGTAGGATAATAATGCTTCAGATCCTCGGTATCCTCCGGCCAGCCGAGGGTAGAGAAGGGCCAGAGCGCAGAGGAGAACCAGGTATCCAGCGTATCGGGATCCTGTGTAAGTTTTTTGCAGCCGCACGCGGGGCAGACGGCGGGCGCCTCCTTCGCCACCACGGTATTGCCGCAGTCGTCGCAATACCAGGCGGGAATCCGGTGCCCCCACCAGAGCTGGCGGGAAATACACCAGTCGCGGGTGCCGCGCATCCAGTTCATATAATTCTTGGTAAAACGTTCGGGAACGAAACGGATATCGCCTTTTTCCACCGCTTCCACCGCGGGGCCCGCCAGCGGTTCCATCCGCACGAACCACTGTTTTGAAACCATGGGCTCGATGGAGGTATGGCAGCGATAGCAGGTGCCGACCTCGTGCTTGATGGGCTCGATGGATTTAATATAGCCGCCGGCTTCCAGATCGGCGAGGATCGCCTTTCTGGCTTCCATTGTGGTCATGCCTGCGTATTTGCCGCAATCCAGAACCTCGGGCTCGTTTACCGAAACTTTCTTGGTTCTGCGCAGCTCGTCCGCCGCGTCTTTTTCGGCTTTGCCGGTCAGATGGCCGTCGTAGGTGAAGGTACGCACAATGGGAAGATCATGCCGCGCGCCCACCTCGAAATCGTTGGGGTCGTGGGCGGGGGTGATCTTGACCACGCCGGTCCCCTTTGTCATGTCGGCGTGCTCGTCGCAGACGATGGGGATCTCTTTATTCAGAAGCGGAAGGATCACATGGCAGCCGTGCAGATGCCTGTAGCGCTCGTCCTCGGCGTTGATGGCGACTGCAGTGTCGCCCAGCATGGTTTCGGGGCGGGTGGTGGCAAGCTCCAGCTGCTCGCCGGTCTCTTTTACCGTGTAGAGCAGATGCCAGAAATGCGAATCCTTTTCCTCATATTCCACCTCCGCGTCGGAAATGGAGGTTTTGCAGTAGGGACACCAGTTGACCATGCGGTTTCCCTGATAGATCAGATCCTGTTCATACAGCCGGACAAAAACCTCTTTTACCGCTTTGGAGCAGCCCTCGTCCATGGTAAAGCGTTCCCTGTCCCAGTCGCAGGAGGAACCGAGCTTTTTGAGCTGCTCGATGATGCGCCCGCCGTATTGCCGTTTCCACGCCCAGGCGCGCTCAAGGAAACCGTCCCTGCCGATATCCTCTTTTGAAACGCCCTCTTTCCGCATGGCTTCCACGATTTTTGCCTCGGTAGCGATGGAGGCGTGGTCCGTGCCCGGAACCCAGAGCGTATCGAAGCCGGACATCCGCTTATAACGGATCAGGATGTCCTGCAAAGTATTGTCAAGCGCGTGGCCCATATGCAGCTGCCCGGTGATGTTGGGCGGCGGGATCACGATGGTGTAGGTGGGTTTATCCGCCTCTCGTTTCGCGTGGAAGTATTTTCCGTTCAGCCAGAATTGGTAGGTGCGGTCCTCCACATTTTTCGGATCATACAGTTTTTCAAGCTCTTTTTTCATACCGACAGTTCCGATCCTTTCTTTCTCTGATATTTTTTATATTAAATAATTAGTTATTGGTTTTATGAAAGCCTATTTTATCATCTTAACTACCGTTTGTAAATAGGAATCTCAAAAAATTCGTCGTCACTTTTTTTCATCGGAATCCGGTCGATTTTCCGCGGACTGACGCAAAAAGTCGCCGAGCGCCGAATAACGGCGGTTTCGTTTGTTGTTTCCGACCATTGCGGCGATCTTATCCTCTTTTCCCACAACGATCAGCAGATTTTTTGCGCGGGTCACCGCCGTATACAGAAGATTCCGGTATAAGAGCAGCGGCGGCGTATCCACCAGCGGGAGGATCACTGCCGGATACTCGTTGCCCTGACTTTTATGTACGGTCACGGCATAGGCAAGCTCCAGCTCCGACAGGTTGTCGTTGGGGTAATCCGCTTCCCTGTCGTCAAACAGCACGGTCATCACCCCGGCGGCAAAATTGATTTTTTTGATGATGCCGATGTCGCCGTTGAACACGCCTGCGCCGATCTCAGCGCCGCGCGTCCATTCGATATTGTAATTATTCTTGTTCTGCATCACCCGGTCGCCCTCGCGGAACACCCGGCCACCGTAGGTCACAAGCTCGCCCTTTGTTTTATCCGGCGGATTCAGCGCCGTCTGCAGCCGCCGGTTGACGTTCACCGTTCCGCAGTCGCCTTTTTTTGAAGGACAGAGCACCTGGATATCATCCATAGCGGAAAAACCAAAAGCGTCGGGCAGCCGCCGCGAAATCAGATCCGTTACGGTTTTTGCGGCGGCGACGGAGTTTTCACGCGGCAGGAAAAAGAAATCGCTGTCTTTTTTATCCAGCACAGGCATTTCGCCGCCGATGATCCTGTGGGCATTCATCACGATCAGGCTTTTTTGCGCCTGACGGAAAATCTCTGTGAGACAGACCACGGGCAGCAGATCCGATGCGATCAGATCTCCCAGCACGTTGCCGGGCCCCACGCTCGGCAGCTGATCCGTATCTCCCACAAGGATCAGACGGCAGCCGAGGGGCAACGC
>CACZOP010000091.1 GCA_902782845.1 Oscillospiraceae bacterium
TCGTAGTGATCCGCCAGCGCCCGCAGATACCAGTTATGCCCCGAAAGCTGCTGCTCGTTTGCCGTTCCGTTTGTCGGGATCTCACCGAAAAACAGGGCTTCGTTGGTCCGTTCCGGCAAAGCCCGCATCATCTGCTCCATGCAGGGGAGCTTCCGTCCGCTGATATGATAATGGCACAAAAACGCCAGCAGCGCGCGCCCTTCCCTGTCGCCGGGCCAGCCGGGATTCCCGTCAAAGACATGTTTGAAGTCATAGGGCGGCTTCTGCAGACGCAGATAATGCTTTTCAATATTCTCCCTGCCGTCCGGCGCGCGCCAACGGGCGTCGGTCCTTTGCGTTTGCTTCATGTGGATATCCTCCTCTTCAGTGATGGTTTCAGCTGTCTCCGAGCAGATCGGGCAGCATCAGCCCCATTAAAATCTCCGCGTTCGTCCAGCCGGTCTCGCTGCAGTTCGCCGCCCAGCCCACGTCGTGAGGGCAGCCGTAGATCTCGCCCAGCTCCATATCAAACGCCCGGCACCACAGGCCGTCGAGCGCCGGGTCTTCGGATCTCGTCTGGGTTCTGATGAAAAACTCCGCGATCCCGCGCCAGAGCGCACGGAAGCGTTCGTCCTTTGTCACGTGATACGCGTAGGCGAAGCCCACAGGGAGCCAGTTGCAGGAATAGAGGAGGTCCGCCACGGGGTCGCCGTTTTCGGTTAAAAGCGAACACTCCCCGCGGGATTCCCGGGAACAGTTCGCCTTGTAGCCGGTGTCCCATTCGCGATAGCCGCCGCAGGGATGCTTCAGCTTTTCGAGATCGTTTGTGACCCGATGGAGCATCGCAAGGTGCTTTTCTTTATTCGTCGCGCCATAGAGCGCCGCCAGCGGCAGGATCAGGCGGCACATTTCCTCGGTTTCGCTCTGTTCCCGGCGCGTGTCGGGATACAGCGCCATGATCGTTTCGAGGCCCCGTTCGGCAACATTCAGATACTGCCGGTCGCCCCCGACGCGGTAGGCAAGCAGGAGCGCCGCGTGATAATAGGCGTTATAATGGGCGCTGGGCAAGCCGTGCGCCGCCTCCGCCAGCTGTCCGAGCGTCTCCTCCGTGAGCGCCGGACGATCGGTCCGCTGCACCCGGCAGCCGTCCTTCGCCGTGGTTTTCGCAAGAAAATCCAGCGCCCGGCAGATCTCCGGAAACCGGCGTTGATCCCCGAGGAACAGGCATTGATAAAGCGCCGGCAGCATGGCCCTGGCGGCGTCGTCCTGATAACAGATCTCCCACCCGGTATCGGTCCAGCGGAGCATGCCGTCAAAGGCGCCGCCTTCCACCTGCATGGGACCGAAAACGAAACGGAACAGGTTTTCGGCGATTTGCAGATGCGCTTCGCTGCTGGTCAGCGCGCCGTAGAACCGGAACGCGCCCGCCGCCTCGCCGCAGCAATCCGTCCGCACCGCGTCGGCGGTCGCCTGCGTTCCGTCCGGATAAATATTATGCCGCAGCCCCTCGCGGATCCCGCCGCGGCCTTCATCGACCAAAAACCCCCGCAGCCGCCTGATCCCGCGGTCCACCGTGTCTTTTTTCCGTTGTGCAAACACCGCGTCGTCCGAAAGCGCGGCTTTTGCATCACAGCTTACCGTGGGCGCGGGAAACCCGGCGGGGCTGCCGCCTGTGATCCATTCCGCGATATAGGCGATCAGGCGCTTCCACGCCCCGCGGGGAGCAAACCGCGCCCGGTTGAAATCATGCAGCTGAAACGCGCACATCATTACGTTGCCGCCAACGGTCCACAGGGCGGGATCGCCGTCCGTTTCGTCCCCGAAATCCGCCAGCCGCCGGTGCGCCTGAATATGCTCCCGGTAGCAGAGCAGCGTTTTCATGCCCGGCACCGCGTACCAGGGGCGCAGATAGCCGTTGCAGGCGTCGTCCAGCAGGTCGCCCGCCGTAAGCCCCGGGATTTCCGCGGCGGGCGTGACGATCAGGCGGCTGCGGGTGGTGTCGGCGGGTTCGGCGGAATAAACGCCGCCCCAGCTGTTCAGCGCCTCGGTAAACAGCCGTTTTCCTTTGCCGACTTCCCGTTCCAGCGCCGCGCGGAGCCTTGCGTCGAGCACTCTTCCGCAGGCGCAGACAACAAAAGCGTCATAGCCGGAAAGATCCAGCTCCGCCGCCTCTTCAAACGGCTTGCGGGTGATCTGGGCGCCGCAGGTTTCAAGCACCGCGCCGAGATCGGAACAAATGTCGGAAAGCAGCAGACAATTCATGAAAAAACTCCCCTCCCGAAAACCGGCATACGCCGGTATGCAGTCATACGTTTATCGTTACGTGCGCTATATGATCTGAAACACCACGGCGGGGATCCCGTTTACGGGATCTTCGGGTTCCCCGATCTCCGGCAATAGTCCGCCCGGCACGTCGAGCGCGCAGCCGGAGAGCGTCACCCGGTCCGTGACTTCCACGGCGGTATCGGAAAGAAGGCTTTGCGCGTAAACGCGGCGGCCCTCCACGGACGACGCAAAAGCGATCGAAAGGGAGCAGAACCGGCCGAACACACCGATCGGCGCGGCGGGCGAACGTCCCTGCAGGCGCACGTGGGCAAGCGGCGCGACGTCGATCCCGCCGGGAAAGGTCCGGGGCGTCGCGGCAACGCACAGGGCGCCGGTATCCGGATGGACCGAACAGACCACATAGGGCTTTTCTCCCGCAGCCGACACCGCCGGCAGCGGCATATTCCGCGCGATCGCCGCCGGGGCGGTCACGTAATAATCACCCTCCGATACGTTCGGCCACAGGTTTTTCGCTCTTTGGGCGCAGTGCCAGACGTCTTTGAGCCGTTCCTCCGCGATCTGCAGCGACCCGCGGTTTGCCGCAAACGGCGGCGCGATCCGCTGCCAGCGAAGGGCGCACACGGATTCCGACACAAGCCGCGGCGGAAGCGGCAGGTATTTCCGTTTCTTTTCAAAGTCGTGGCGCATCACGCCCACCGCGCAGCCCAGCGCCGCGCCGATCAGGGCGGTATCTTCAATATTCAGCACGGCGCAGGGACCTTCGATCTCTTTTGCCGCGGCAAGGCAGACCGCCGCCCGGTCGACCGTAGACGCATATTTCAATTCGTGCACCACGTCGTATGTCCGCAGATAGTCGCAGGCGGGCAAAACCTTTCGCAGGTAGGCGCTCACCCCGTCGGGAACGGCGTGGCCGTTTTCTTCCGTCTCCAGCAAAGGCCGCCCCACCAGCCCGTGCTCGATCATAAGGCCGGGGGCGAATTTCCGCATGCATTCCGTCATCATTACACAGTAGTCCGCGTCCCCCTGATGCCGGCCCCAATCCGCCTTCAGATACAAAA
>CACZOP010000092.1 GCA_902782845.1 Oscillospiraceae bacterium
CGACGGTTTTGCGGAATTCGCCTTTTTTGGGCGGGTAGCCGGGGGCGTTGTCGCGGCACCAGTTTTTGAAGACCTCGAACACGTTTTCGCAGGATCATCTCCTCCTCCGGCGGGCTGCTCTCGGGTTTTGGCGGGCCGCGCTTTTATTTCCCGCAGCCGCAGTCGGGGAGGCTGCCGCCGCCGTCGCCCGGTTCCTCCGTCTGCTCCGGCGGGAAGAACTCGTTCACCGGGAAGCCGATGCGGCTGAAGGCTTCGCAGGGGTCCTCGGCGCGGCCGGTGCATGCTTTTTCCGGCATACAGTAGTCGTAGGCGGGGATCAGGATCTGCACGTCCCGCTCCAGCTGCACGATGGAGAACAGGCCGACGGTCACCCGCACGGCTCTGTCTTCCGGGGGGATCACAAACGGTCCGTTGAAGGCCTGCCGCACCGCTTCGGGGATCCCGGCGTCGGGGTCGGTGATGCTTTCGATGCAGTCGCCCCGCAGGCTGAAGCGCGCGTCCAGGCAAATGGGCGTGGCGACCTGGATCTTCGCCCGGGGATTGGTGGCCGCCGCGGGGAACTGCCGGTCCGGCGTGCCTGCCGCGTATTCGGAGGAAAAGACCTTCACGCTGCCCTCGGAACCGTAGAGAATGGATTTTTTCGCGTGGGAAGAGAGGCCATAGACCGTTTGCGGCTGGGTGTTGGGGCCGGTGTAGAGATCCAGCGCCACCCGGAAGAAAAAGGTGTTGTCCACGGAATAATAGCCCGTGTTGAAGGGGACCTTTTCGATTTCGGAAAAGACGTTCAGCACTTCGCAGCCCCGGCAGCGGATCACGCTGGCGGCGTCCACGGCGGGTTGGTCCGTTTCGGTGAAATAAACGCACAGATTCGACAGGCAGTCCTTGTCGGCGCAGGAATCGTAGACCCGGGCGGTGTCGATGCACACCGCTTCGCTGATCCGGCGCCCAGCGGCGCGCGGCGTTTGAACCTCCGTGTTTTCAACGGCTTCAAGGGGAATGTCTGGCATAAAGAAAACCTCCTGTAACAGATAATTGAGATCCGAAGAACTTCAATACATCGTATGACAGAAGGTGAAAATGGTGACGGTATCCCGCCGGAATAACGGAATTTCAGAAATCTCGGCCGCTTACCGATAGTCGGAAAAGTCGATGGGGACCATAGCGCCGCCGTTCTCTCTCGATTTGTCCGCGAGGAACACGGTGAGGTGGCCGGCGATGGAGTTCTCGATGGCGGTGCAGGAAAGCGACTGTCTGCCGGTTCTTACATAGCGCACGAAATCCGCGGTCAGCGCGTCGTCCCCGCCGCCGTGGCCCTCGGCGTCCGCGTTCAGGTCCACGGTTTCTTCCGTGTAGCCGCAGTCGGGGCCGGGATCGATTTTGGAAACGGTGAATCTGTTGTCTTCAAATACGCCGGAGATCTCGCCCTTTGTGCCCACAATATGGATGATCCGCTGCGATTTTGCCGCGCCGCCGATCATGTTGTGCGTCCCTGTGGCGCCGGTGGCGAAATTCACCAGCACCGACTGGTGGTCCACCACGTTGTTGTCGCATTTATAGATGCAGCGGTCGTAGGGGTTCCCTTTTGCGAAGGAGCGCTTGCGGTCGTCGTCGGTGGGCGTTTCGATCCCCTCGATATCCGACCAGACGTAGCAGATCCAGTGGGAGGGATGATCCAGATACAGGCGTTTGGCGGAATAGCGGCAGCTGTCCACCAGCGGGCAATCCACGGTGCAGCGGTTGCCGGCTTCTTTGGGCGCGTTTTCGGGGCGGAACTGCATCCGGGAGCCCACGGAAGAAACCGAAACCGGCAGGGTGGGCTGCAGCATCCACATCATAACGTCAATGTCGTGGCAGCTTTTTGCCAGCAGCATGGTGGTTTTGCAGATATCCTGATTCGCCCATTTGCCCCGGATATAGGAGGTGGAGAGGTGGTGGTAGCTTACGTGCTCCGTGGTCTGGATGTTGATGATCTCTCCGATCTCCCCGCTTTGTACCCGCTCCTTGATGGAAAGATAAAAGGGCGTGTAGCGCAGCACGTGGCAGATCATCACTTTGTTTTTGTGCGTGCGGATCACCTTCCAGAGCCGCTCCATCTCTTCTTTGCTCACGGCAAAGGGCTTTTCGAGCAGCATGTCGTAGCCGCGCTCCAGCAGCGGGACCGCGGTTTCATAGTGCTGGTGATCCATGGTGCCGTTGATGATCGCGTCCGCCATTTTCGGATGCTTTGAGAGCGCTTCGGCATTTTCAAAGCAGTAATCTTCCGAAAATCCGTATCGCTTTGCCGCCGCCAGGCAGCGTTCCCGGTTCGGGTCGGCGATCCCCACGATTTTCAGCGCTTCGGGATGCGAGAGGGAATAATCGGCGTAGACGATCGAGCGGTGGCCGCCGCCGACGATGACGGCTGTAACAGGTTTGTTTTCCATATGTTCTTCCTCTTTATTCACACGGGGATAATCGTCCCCGGGGGTATCTTTGCTTAAAGCCGGATCGTATCCGCTTCCGCCGCCGTCCGCAGGAACGCCGCGGTGACGTTTGAAGCCGTGCGGCGCCCGGGGGAGACCGCTTCCTCGTAGTGCAGCGGCGCGAACACGCTGCCGAAGTCGTTGTCCGGCACGATATAGCCCACCACGTCGTTGCACAGTCCCATCACGGCCAGGTGGCCGTCCACCGCCTCTTTCAGCGGGGGATAGTTCCAGTCGGTTCCCTGCCAGCTTTCGTCTGCGGAGCAGGCGCCGCCCATTTCGATCTCCGGCATCAGCTCGCCCGGGATCAGCGCCAGCTTCAGCTCTTTCCCGAGCTCCGCGTAGCCCACCTCGGAGTGGAAGCAGTAGGTGAATTTTTTGTCTCCGGCCGGGAATTTGCTCAGCTTGTGGTTGATGAGCTTCAGTTTTGCGGCAAGCAGCAGGAGCTGATTGTCCGCCGGGAGCATCAGGGGGGACAGGCGCACGTTGAGCAGCGGTTCCACGGTTTTGTATTCCCCGTCCGGAACGGAAAGGACCTTCCGGCCGATCGCATCCCCATAGCTAACCACGCTTTCGTGGGTGGTGGCGTTCAGGGGCGCAAACGGGCCGCGGTTGGTTGCGACGGCCGCCTCGGCTCCCTGAAAAAACACGCCTTCTGCGCCGGCGTCCTCCAGTGTTTTACAGATGTAATAGGGGAAGTCGGCGCTGATTTCCCGCTGAGAGTCGCCGTAGCAGGTGGGGTGCGCCGCCATCATGACCCAGTAAACGGGAGCCGCGTTCTGCGGCCGGAACCGAACGACGGTGACGGCGGGATCCACCACGTAGGGCGGGCGTTTGTCGTGTACGAAAGCGCTGCCGTCGATCACGGCGAATTCCGCGGCGCCGGGCGCCATGTTCCCGATGGCGGTTTTAATGCAGCAGACCGCCGCAAGGAACAGATATTCCGTAAAATCTTTGTTTTTGCCGGAGACGGCGTTGTTGACCGTGCGCCTGGATTTCACCGCTTTGGGATTTGTTTTCAGCGCCGCCTTCAGGTCGCCCCAGAGCCCCAGCGTGTCCACGCCCGAATGGCAGTGGGTGGCGCAGATATTCAGCGATTCGATGTTCAGGTCGCCGATCTCTTTTTTTAAGCGGGCGCGGATCTCCCGCACGTCGGTGTTTGAGATCCCCACACAGTCGATGCTCGCAAAAACGTGGAGCCCGCGGCCGCTGCCGTCGTCCAGCGCGGTCACGCGGATCAGCTGATCGGTGATCGCCCCCGAAACCTTGTTGGGCGGGTAGGCAAGATAGCCGCCGAGGTAGAAATCCCCCTCGGCATAAGCGGGCAGAATGCTTTCTTTTGCGTAGCCGATCCGCCAGACTGCATTTTCTTTGGGATCGGAGAGAAAATAGCCGCTGCCCTCCAGAAAGTTTTCATAATCGGGACGGTAGAAGCCGCCGATGGCGTTGGACGACACCCGGTCCGCGAAAAAGCCGAAGAGCTTCTGCGCCGCTTTGTCGCCCTTTTCCTGCCATTTGCGTTCTGACGCGGCCCGGCGCACACGGTCCCTGATCCCGTCCTTTAATCCGAAGCCCGCCCCCACGGCGGCGCCGGTCAGCGCGGCGGCGGCAAAAAATCCTTTTTTGCTCATTTGCGGCGTTCCTCCTCTTTGATGATGTATAATTCCGCCAGCTCAAAGCCGGTTTCCGGTTCCGTGATCTCCAGCGTCAGGCAGCCGTTTTCGAAAACGCCGGCGGGGAGAGGGTAGCTCACGGCGATAAAACCTTCGGGAAGAAACCCTGCGGTGAAGGCTGCGTCCGTTTGTCCGCCGAATTGGCCGCCCTCATAAATGAGCCTGCCGTTGGCGGTGATCCTGTGCCGCGTTGTATGGCGGTTCGGTTTGTTTTTATAGGTAACGCGCAGGCGGTAATCCCGCCCCGGGGCAAAGCCGCTGCATCGACAGCGGAAGCTGAGGTGATCGTAGAGCTTCTGCAGGCAGACGGGCAGCGTCCCGTTGTTTACGTTCGGGCGGTCGCCCTGAAAATCCATGTAGAATTCGCCGTTTTGCGGGCAGCCGAGGACGGAAAGCCCGTGCAGCGCCACCGAGAAATAGAATTCGTCCGGCGCGACGGTATTGCGGTGCAGCGTCTGCAGCAGGAATCCTGCGGGATCCGGCGCGGTTTTTGCTTTTTCAAGCTGCGTTTTCAGCCACGGCAGGTCCGTGACCGGCAGGTCGACGGTGTCGAGCACCGCGCCCCGTTCCCAACCGGAAGCGCCGTGGCGCGAAACCGAAAGCTGCGCGCCGATCAGTTTGTTCAGGCGGTCGGCGTCCCGGTCGATCTCATTTCTCAGCGCCGCGATCTCCGGCGGATAGGGGGTGTTCAGCAGCGAGAGCGCGTCGTCCGCCGCATGTTCCCGTATGCGCCGTTTCGCGGTTTCCAGCAGGCTGTTTTCAAAAAGGACCCGTTTTCGGATATAGGCGTCGCACCGGGCCCGGAACAGGCACTGGACAAAGCGCCAGTTGTCATAAAGTAAGGGCGTTTCTTCGCCGAGGCGCGTCCAGAGCGAAAGCGTCAGGTCGATCTGCGGGTTCAGTTCGGGCGGCGCGTTCCAGTTGAGCTCCAGCCCCGCCAGCGCGTCCGCCGCGGTTTCGGTATCCGCGCCGTAAAAATACAGCCGCGCGTAGTCGCGGAGGATCTCCCGCAAGGGCGTGTCGGCGTTCCATTCCAGCGCGCTCCACACCGCTTTGTTCAGGTCGTCGTTGATCCCCTCGGAATAAGAAACGCTTCCCACCGTATAGGGAGCCGTCAGCCGGTGCAGCAGGGCGTATTCCGCAGGGCGGGGGTTGCAGCATTCGCGGCTGAGGCATGCGGCGTAGGTATAGTGCCAGTCGTCCCGCAGAAAATGCACCGGATGCTCGCAGCGGACGTTGTGGGTGATATCCGGATAAAAACGGAGGGGATAGCGCGCCGGGATCCTTCTGCGCAGCTCGTCGATGGGGAAGGCGCGGTTGGGGCCGGTGATCACGCCGTCCGCGGCGTCCGGATGCGCCTCAAGCGCTTTTAAGAATTCCTCGCCCCAATCCGGCTGATCGTGGGGCGCCTGGGCGGAGACCCAGAGCTTCGCTTTGGGGTGCGAAAGCTTCAGCACGTCCGAAATGGCGGCGCAGTGGGCGAAAAGCGCGTCGGCCGGGAGGTCCCCCGGGTCGCTGCCGGGAATGAAAACGGCGTTGATCCGCTTTGTGTTTCGGAAGATTCTTTCCCGCTTCTTTATTGCGGAAGCAAGGTCTTCTTCGTCGTTGGGGATCCAGAGCGAAACGTCCAGATCCAGTTCGTCCGCGTCTTCCGACGCGATCTGCAGCAGCTCGTTTTCGTCCAGCGCCATCAGGGGCGCTTTGGGCGCGTCGGCGGTTTTCGGAATGTGCTCCACGGTGTTCATACCGAAATACATCAGCTCCAGCGAATACCGGCGGAACTGCGAAGGACTCCAGGCGTCGTAGGAATTGGCGCAGTGGCGGTAGCCCAGCTGGTGGCCGCGGATCGGTTTCTGCGGCGCGTAGTCTCCCGCCAGGGCGGAAGAAAACAGCACGGCGCCGTTTTTATATACGCTTTTTCGCAGGAACAGGCCCACGGCGAAGAGGAAGCCGCGGATGCCGGAGGCCGCAAAAACCAGCGCGTTCCCTTCAAAACCGATGCGGAACGCGTCCCGCGGCAGGGCGGCCGTTTCGGAAAAGATAAAAGAAAAATCACCGTCTGCGTATTCGGTAAAAAAGCTTTTTCCTGTTCGTAAAAAAAGCTCCTGATCCAGAATTTTCGCAGCGGCGATCCCGTGTTTTGTTGTTGCAACGAAGATGGGGCGTTTGATCGAATATTCCATTGGCTTCCCCTGTATGCGACATTTACATTTGTTTTATTTTAATATAGATAAAGAGGGAAGTCAAGAATTTTTTGCGCTTCACGCCCGGAAATCAGAAAAATCCGCTTGACATTTCGATTATTTATGCTATAATGTTGCACGTAGTCCGAACGGCTCAGATCGTTTGGCTGCGCGCCGGATTCCGGCAAAATCCAGAAAGAAGCGCGATGGGAGCATAGCTCAGCTGGGAGAGCACTTGCCTTACAAGCAAGGGGTCACAGGTTCGAGCCCTGTTGTTCCCACCATACGGCCCGGTAGTTCAGTTGGTTAGAACGCTAGCCTGTCACGCTAGAGGTCGACGGTTCGAGCCCGTTCCGGGTCGCCATCTTTTTGGATTTCTTTTTTTGCCATATCGTCGTTTCCGCGTTGTGTGCGCCGGAAGCGATTTTCTTTTTTCAGGGCGGATCTTTTCCGGCGTTTCCGGATATTTTTCTGTTTTTGTCGTATACTAATGCCGATCGAAACGAATTATAAAAAAGGAGAATGTGAAAGATGAAAGCAACCGGCATTGTTCGGCGGATCGACGATCTGGGCCGCGTGGTGATCCCCAAGGAGATCCGCCGCACCATGCGGATCCGGGAAGGGGACCCGCTTGAAATATACACCGACGCCGAGGGGGAAGTGATTTTCAAGAAGTATTCCCCCATGGGGGATCTGGCGGAGTTTACGGGGCAGTATGCGGAGGTGCTCAACAAGGCGCTCGGCTGCCCGGTGTTTATCACCGACCGGGATCACGTGGTGGCCTACAGCGGCCCCAACAAAAAGGAATATTTTGAAAAGCGGGTTTCGGCGGCGCTTGAAACGATCATGGAAAACCGGGCGGGCTTTGTGGCCTCCGCCGGGAACGGTATGACGCTGGAACCGATCGAGGACAGCGCCGCGAAAGCGAGCCTCGCGTTCCCCATTATCGGCAACGGCGACGTTTCGGGCTGTGTGTGCGCGCTGTTTTCGCAGCCGAACGCCTATCCCTCGCCCTCGGAGGGGAAGCTTCTGCAGGTGGCGGCGCAGTTCCTTGCAAAGCAGACGGAGGATTGAGTGAAACGTATCGCGAAAAGATCCGGAGAAAAATCTTTGGGTCTTTTTCTTGTTTAAAAGTCTTGACAAGCGGGGGACGTTGTGTTATTTTCATTTTAATGAAATACACGCGCGGAGAGGAGATTCAACTGATGTTTAACGCCGGGAAAGTGAAAGACGCCTGTGTGCGGTGGATCCGGGATTTTTTTGAGGAAAACGGCAAGGGCTGCAACGCCGTGGTCGGGATCTCCGGCGGCAAAGACAGCTCTATCGTTGCCGCGCTCTGCGTGGAGGCGCTGGGGCGCGACCGGGTGATCGGCGTGCTGATGCCCTGCGGCGAGCAGCACGATATCGACATGGCGCTGCTGCTGGTGGAGCATCTGGGCATCCGCCATTTTGTTGTGAATATCAAAGACGCCGTAGAGGGATTAAAAGCGCAGATCCCCTTTGCGTTGTCGCAGCAGTCCGTGACCAACCTGCCGCCGCGCATCAGGATGTCCACCCTTTACGCCGTGGCGCAGACCCATAACGGGCGGGTCGCCAACACCTGCAATCTGTCGGAGGACTGGGTGGGGTATTCCACCCGCTACGGGGATTCCGTGGGGGATTTCAGCCCCTGTTCCCACCTGACGGTGGCGGAAATGAAGCAGATCGGCCGCTTGCTGGGCCTGCCCGCCGTGCTGGTGGATAAGGTTCCCATCGACGGCCTTTGCGGAAAAACCGACGAGGAAAATCTGGGGTTTACCTACGCCCAGCTGGATCGCTATATCCGGACCGGCGAAATTGAGGACGCGGAGATAAAAGCGCGGATCGACATGCTGCACGAGCGCAATCTGTTTAAGCTGCGCCTGATGCCGTCGTTTGTGCCGGACGCGGAGGATACCCGGTATTGATTTTGTCTTGAAACGACGTTTGGCTCTGTCGGGATCGGCAGAGCTTTTTTTTTGAAAAATCGGGCAAACCTCTTTAAATATAAAATAAACTGTGGTATAATAGAACAAATATTCGATGCGCGGCGGAATGCGGCGCGTTTTGCGGGAGGTCCGGATGGATCATTTTGAGCTTGTGTCCCCCTTTCAGCCCACCGGCGACCAGCCGGAGGCGATCGAGCAGCTGGTGGAGGGGCTGAACAAAGGATATAAAGAACAGACGCTGCTGGGGGTCACGGGCTCCGGCAAGACCTTCACCATGGCGAACGTGATCGCGCGGATGAACCGCCCCACGCTGGTGCTGGCGCACAACAAAACGCTGGCGGCGCAGCTCTGCAGCGAGTTTAGGGAATTCTTCCCGCACAACGCCGTGGAGTATTTCGTTTCCTACTACGACTACTATCAGCCGGAGGCCTATATCGCCTCCACCGACACCTATATCGAGAAGGATTCCGCCATCAACGACGAGATCGACCGGCTGCGCCATTCCGCCACCTCCGCTTTGTCGGAGCGGCGGGACGTGATCATCGTGGCGAGCGTTTCGTGTATCTATTCGCTCGGCAGCCCCATCGACTACAAGAGCATGGTGATCTCCGTGCGGGCGGGGATGGAAATGGAGCGGGACGCGCTTCTTGCCCGGCTGGTGGAGATCCAGTATGAACGCAACGACGTGGATTTTTCCCGGAACAAATTCCGTGTAAAGGGCGACGTGGTGGATATTTTCCCCGTGTATTCCGGCGAAAACGCCATCCGGATCGAGTTTTTCGGGGACGAGGTGGACAGGATCGGGGAATTCAACCCCACCACCGGGGAAATAAAGCGCGATCTGTCGCACGTGGCGATCTATCCCGCCTCCCACTACGTGATCGAGCCCGAAAAAATGGAGGCCGCCGTGCAGAGTATTCTGGCGGAGATGCAGGAGCGGGAGCAGTGGTTCACCGAGCGCGGCAAGCTGATCGAAGCGCAGCGCATCCGGCAGCGCACGGAATACGATATGGAAATGCTGCAGGAAACGGGCTTCTGCAAGGGGATCGAGAACTATTCCCGTGTGATGGCAGACAGGGCGCCGGGCAGCGCCCCCTTTACGCTGTTGGATTTCTTCCCCGAGGATTATCTGCTGTTTGTGGACGAATCCCACGTGACCCTGCCGCAGGTGCGGGGCATGTACGGCGGCGACC
>CACZOP010000093.1 GCA_902782845.1 Oscillospiraceae bacterium
CAACAGATTTATAGTTACAGTATTGATAAAATGGGTGGTATTGCATACTGTTTCAGATAGATCCTCCGTCCCTTTCATACGGAAAACGGAACCGTGCCCCGGGGAAGATCATACCTTGTTCCGGGGAGAGAAAAAGCCGATCAGAGGTTCAAGCGAACTTTTTCTGTTGCGCGCAGCCGTTCCGTTGAAAAACCGGAAACGTATCTATTGATAAAAATAAATGATGCGTTCAATTTCGTATGTTCAAAACTTGATATTTCGGTTTCGGTGTGTTAAAATAATATAATTAAAAAGAAAGGAAGACGATATGCTGTTGTTGGATTCAAAACGGTTGGTCCGTCCGATTTGCGTTTTCCTGCTTTTTATGCTCCTTTGCGCCTGCGGAACGCCGAAAAGCACAGTCTCTTCTTTTCGCGTGAATGACGGGATCCTTGAACCGGCCGCTTTTGGCGTTCCTGTTTATAAGAATACGCAGGCGAGGCTGAAAACAGTCGCCCGGGGAGAATCCGCCGCGCTGCTGTTCGATGAACAAAGTTTTTCTGTCGGCGTCGCGGACGGCGTATCCGGGATGCTGTGGTCCGCGCTGCCTTTGGAAGGGGAGATTCCTGCTTATACGCTTTCTTTGACCGTTGCCGCAAAACAAGGCAGGTATTATTTGAATTCGCAGGATAATGCCGCTGCATACGGGAGCGTTTCTTATGAAACGATGGAAAACGGCGTTTTGGTCACCTGGATTTTTTCCGATCAGCCCGCGTCTGCGAACAAACCGTTTGCGGCGCTGGATCGCGGGGAGCTTCAGGTCGTCGTCCCGGTGGCGTTTACGCTTATTGACGATAATCTTGTTGCGGAGATCGACGCCGGAAAGATCCTTGTGTCGAACGGATTCTATCTCGAAACACTGTCGGTTTTGCCATATTTCGGCGCGTTTTTCTATGGAACCGCCGAAGCCGACCGGTCTTCGTTTGTGCGCGGTCTTTTCCCGGGACTGCAGGAGGACGCCGTTGCCGCACAGAACGGAAACGCGTTATCCGACGACTATATCCTTTTGCCCGACGGCTGCGGCGCCGTATTGTATCCGGGGCTTGCGGGAGACGCCTATGCGGATCTGACCTATCGTGTTTCTCCGGCTGCGGGAGAGGGGATCCCACCGGCGTCGCTGGGCGCTTTCGGTATCAAAAAAGCAAACGGCGCGTTTGTCTGCACCGTTACCGACGGTCTTGCCGTTGCCGACGTTCGCAGCGTGCTTGTGCCCAACGGAAACGAAACTGCCAGAACCGCGTTCGCCCGGTTCAGTATGACGCAAACGCAGACGGCCGACGGCCGCATGTATTACGGCAGACCCTACGGCGGCAGAATCCGGTTGGAATACCGCTTCCTGTCCGGTTACCGCACGGGCTATATCGCCATGGCGGACGCCTGCCGCGAAAGCCTGATTCGCGCCGGATTGTTCCGGGAACGCGAGCTTGCGGGATCCGCGGTCCCGCTGCAGATCTCCCTGCTTTGTTCCGAAATTGGAAAAGCAGACGCGCAAACGGATTTCGATAAGATCGGCGACTTGTTGGCGCTTGTAAAGGCAAAAGGGGTAGATGCAGCGCAGGTTGTGCTGTGGGGCATGTTCCCGGACGGTCTGCTCCAGGATTTGTCAACCGGACTGGTTCCCGCAAAAACGCTTGGCGGCAAACGGTCTTTTCTCACATTGTGTGCGGACGCGCATAAGCTGGGCTACGAGGTCTTTCCCTGTGTGAACCTGCTGTACGGACGGGAACGGAACGCCGCAAAAAAGCTGAATGGGGATTATCAATACGTTTATACTGAATTCGGCGATTATGCGTATTTGTATCAGAACGAGGTGTCTCCGCCCGCAACGGCTTTGCTTTCGTCAAAGGCGGTGGAAAAGCAGGCGATCCGTGTGCTGAATCGGATGAAAAATCTGCCGGTGGACGGCGTTTGCGTTAACGACGTTGCAAAGGAACATTATGCGGATCCCTCGGCGGGGCGGGACGTTTCTGCCGTCTGTGCGGAAGTCAACGCGCAGCTTTCTGCATTATCCGGCGCCGGTAAGCTGATCCTGTCCGGCGAGAACGGCGGAATGCTGAAGGACGCATCCGGTTTTTTATCGCTTCCCTTTGAAACGAACGCGCCGGAATCGGAGGCTTTTGCCGCTGTTCCCGTTTTACCCGCAGTTCTGCACGGAAGCGTGTATTACGCCGGGCCTGCAATCAACGCGACAACCTTGCCCACGCTTTCATTCCTGAAATGCGTTGAATACGGGGCGATCCCCTCTGTTTCCTGGGTGTATCCGTCCGGCGAGCTGCTTTCTTACGACAGGAGCCTCAATCAGACGACCGCATGGACCAAACGGGTGAACGCTGTTTTAAATGATCTGTATTCCTTACGGATCAGCGGCCACAGTCAGGTTTCCGCAGGAGTCTATCGTACGGATTACGAAAACGGCGCGTCGGTTTTTGTGAATTACAACAATTATTCCGTCAATGTGAACAGCATACAGATTCCGCCATACGATTTCCTCCGGATGAATTAACAGCCGGCGATCTGTGCGGTTTCACGTTGAGCGATAAGAACGCTTATGAAGGAGAAGGCTTTATGCAACAGGATTACGACGCCTTTACCGGGGGAACCGACCTCGGTGGCATGAGAACGAAAAACGACATACGGATCCTTCTGTGCTACGTGCTGAAAAGTCTGGAGGTCCCGTTTTCTAAAAGCGATCTGAACGAAGCGCTGCAGCGGGCTTCCCTTGCCAACTTTTTTGAGATCAACGACGCGCTTTCTTCCTTGCGGCAAAACGGGCTTGCTTTTTCCGAAGAACGGGACGGCGACGAGTTCTTTATGCTGACGCCTGCAGGGAATACCGTTGCCGACCGATTGGAGACAGAACTGCCGAAACACGCGAAGGACGCGGCGGTCGCAGCCGCCATGGATCTGTTGGCGCAGGAAAAAGCCCGCGGCGGAACGGATATCCGGATCGAGAAGCTGGAGAAAGGCTATCACGTGATCCTTTCGGTCATGGACGGCGAAACGTTGATGATGCAAACAGTGCTCTACGCCGCCGACAGCCTGCAGGCGAACAGTATCTGCGAACGGTTTTTGCAGGCGCCGGAAAAGCTCTATGCGGGGATCGTGGATATTCTTACAAAATAAACGCGCAAAAAAAAGCGCGTCAGTCGCTTTTTCTTGTGTTTTCATTGACAAACAACGAATTTTTGAATACAATACAGGATGAATCAAAACATGGAACAAGTCATTAATATCGAGCGGATGGAACAGGCAGTCAGTCTGTTCGGCAGCTTCGACAAAAACGTCGGTATGCTTGAAAAGGCGTATAACGTATCTGTGGTGAACCGGGACGGCGCAATCAAGATCTGCGGGGATCCGGAAGACGTGTCAAAGGCGGCCAAGGCGCTGGAAGGGCTTTTGATGCTCATCAACAAAGGGGAAGAACTCACCGAACAGAACGTACGCTACTGCATGTCGTTGGTGGACGAGGGAAAAGACGAGGCGCTGTCTTCGCTTGCGGCGGATTGTATCTGTCTCACCATGAGCGGCAAGCAGGTCAAGCCCAAAACCCTTGGGCAAAAAAAATACGTTGAAATGATCCGCGACCGCACGATTGTGTTCGGTGTGGGGCCCGCCGGAACCGGAAAAACCTACCTTGCCGTCGCTATGGCGGTTAAAGCCTTCAGGGCAAAAGAGGTCAACCGTATTATCCTTACCCGTCCCGCGGTGGAAGCCGGTGAAAAGCTCGGGTTCCTGCCCGGCGATCTGCAGCAGAAGGTGGATCCGTATCTGCGGCCGTTGTACGACGCGCTGTTTGATATGCTGGGTGCGGAAAACTTCCAGAAATTCCAGGAAAAAGGGAATATCGAGGTCGCGCCTCTGGCGTATATGCGCGGCAGAACGCTGGACGACAGCTTTATTATTCTGGACGAGGCGCAGAACACCACGCCGGAGCAGATGAAAATGTTTTTAACAAGACTCGGCTTCCAGTCAAAAATCGTGGTGACCGGCGATATCACGCAGATCGACCTGCCGGACGGAAAAAAATCCGGGCTCAAAGAGGCGATCCGCATATTAAAGGGCGTTGAGGATATCGAAACCGTCCGGTTCAGCGAAAAAGACGTTGTACGCCATAAGCTGGTGCAGGATATCATCAAGGCATACGAAAAAGCGGAAAAACGATAACAGAAAGCAAAAGAATAACGATCAAACGATCCGGGATCACCGATTTCCGGATGGAAAGGGGATAATGATATGGCTGACAAGGTTAAGGTCATTATAACAGACGATCAGAAAACGGTGCGGGTGCCTTCCGGCGTCCGGCTCCTGATCCGCCGCTGCTGCCATGCGGTTCTTCTGCTGGAGGGTTTTACCGGTTCTGCGGAGATCAGCGTCCGTTTTGTGGATAATGAGATGATCCGGTCGCTGAACGCGCAGTATCGGAATATCGACAGTGAAACCGACGTGCTTTCGTTCCCGCTTGGGGAAAACGGCGTATACGACCAGAATCCCGATACCGGCGCCTACCTTTTGGGCGATATCGTGATCTCGGTACAGAAAGCCATGTCGCAGGCCAGGGAATTCGGCCATTCGCTGGAGCGGGAGATCGCGTTTCTGACCGTGCATTCCATGCTCCACCTGTTGGGCTACGACCACGTGGACGGCGGCCTGGAGGCGGTTCGTATGCGTGAGAAGGAAGAACAGGTGCTATCTCAGCTGGGGCTGAAGCGCAACGGCAGCTATTATATGGACGAAGAATAAGGATCGCCCGCAGACAGGAAAGGAAACGGAATCTCAATGGGAGCACAGGAATCAAAAACAGCGTTTATCGCCATCGTCGGCTGCCCAAACGTGGGGAAGTCCTCGATCTTAAACCGGCTGCTCGGTGAAAAAATAGCTATCGTATCGCCGAAACCGCAGACCACCCGCACGAAGATCCTCGGCGTCCTTACCGACAGGAACGTGCAGCTGGTGTTTACCGATACCCCCGGTTACCACCGCCCGAAAAACAAGCTGGGAGAAAAAATGGTGCGGGCTGTGGGCAGCGGCATCCACGATGTGGACGCCTGTCTGCTTGTGGTAGAGCCCACCGGCGAGGTACGGGATGCGGAACTCACGCTGATCAAAAAAATCAAAAAAGAGGGTATTCCCGCAGTGCTCGCCATCAATAAGATTGATACGGTGGAGCAGAAAGAAACGCTTCTTGCGAGGATCGCGGCCTATGCGGGCTTGTATGATTTTACGGCGATTGTACCCGTCTCGGCAAAAGACGGCAGCGGGATGCAGGAATTGCTTTCGGAGCTCAGGTCGCTTTCTTTCCCTTCGGTTCACCTGTTTCCGGATGATACGCTGACCGACCAACCGGAAAAAGTGATCGCGGCGGAATACATCCGTGAAAAGATATTGCGTTACGTTGAAAAAGAGATCCCGCACGGAACCGCTGTTTCCATCGAATCCTTCAAAGAGCGGTCCGACGCAGATATCCTTGATATCGAGGCGACGATCTACTGCGAAAAAGAGACGCATAAAGGCATCCTGATCGGGAAAAACGGGGATATGCTCAAGCGGATCTCCACCGGCGCGCGTCTGGATATGGAGCGTTTTTTCGGGTGTAAGGTGAATCTTCACTGTTGGGTCAAGGTGAAAGAAGACTGGCGCAACAGGGAAGCGCTGATCCATAATTTCGGTCTGGACTGATGGAAAAATTTGAAACGGACGGCGTGGTGCTGAAAACGGGCGTCACAGGGGAAGCGGATCTGATCGTTTACGTGCTGACACGGCAACGCGGTATTATCCGTGCTTTCGCAAAAGGCGCACGCAGCACGAAAAGCAGACTGCACGCGGGAGCCGCCGCCTTTGTTTACGGCGCCTTTTCGTTCACCGAAAAGAACGGCGTTTTCCATGTGAACGATATTGTGCCGCAGGAAGTTTTTTTTGCGCTTCGGCTGGATCTGCAAAAGCTCTCGCTGGCGCAGTATTTCTGCGAGATCCTGCTGCGTACGGTTTCCGATACTGAATCCGACCCAATGCTTTTGCGCCTGTTTTTGAATTCATTGCATCTTTTATGCGGGGATAAAAAACCGGCGCTGATGTTAAAGGCTGTGTTTGAGCTGCGGATCGCGGTATTGTCCGGATATGCGCCCGCGCTGGTGGCATGCGGCCAGTGCGGTGAATACGAAACGCCACTGATGTTTTTCGACGTATCGGAGGGGGCGCTCTATTGCGAAAACTGCGCGCAGGCGCCGCGTTCCGAACTGATTCCCGTTGCCGTGATTTCCGCCATGCGTCACATTGTGTTTTCCGAGTTTTCCGATTTGTTCCGGTTTCAACTGGAAGACGCGCTCCTGCCCGTTTTGAACCGGATGACGGAGCGGTATCTGATGCAGTGTTTTCAACATCGGTTTCGTCTGTTGGAGTTTTTTTATCAGTCGTTATGACCAGTGTTAATAACGTTCTTTTTGCGACAGGTTTCGACCTGTCTTTTTTTGTTATTCTTACAGATTGCTGCAAAATGAAAACACAATTTTGTGAAAATGGTAAAAAATGCCAGAAAAGCAAGAAAATGACCACATTTCTCTTGCAAAAGATTGAAAACAATGGTAAAATATGGAAGAAATCAACCGAGGAATATCCGTCGGTTACAGAAAGGATGAAAAAAAATGAGTCAACCAAACCAGAAGAAGAAGGTCCTGATCGCTGAAGAAAGCGGCGTCTTCCTGCATGATCTTGTTGAGGCGCTGCGTGAGAACGACTTTGAAACCAGGGCGGTTCCCAAAGACGGCGCCCGCCTGCTGGAAGCAGCGGCAGAGTTCCGTCCGGACGTCGTTATCGCCGAGGCATTTATGGCGCAATATGACGCTGTTGCGGTTCTGGGATTGCTGCAGGCGAAGCATACTGTTGAGATGCCGACGGTGATCGTGCTCTCGAACGTGGATAACGGCCATTTTGAACAACAGATCTTAGGCGCCGGCGCCTCGTATTATTTTATAAAACCCTGCGCGCCGAAAATGATCGCTGAACGTGTTTCGCAGCTATGCAGAACAGCGCCTGCCGCAGCGGGAGGCAGGATCATACGGCTGCAAACAGACGCGCAGCCCGATCTCGAGATCCTGATCTCGGATATCATGCACGAGCTCGGCGTACCGGCGCATATCAAGGGGTATCAGTATCTGCGGGAAGCGATCCTGCTCACCGTTAATTCCCACGAATTGATGAGCTCCGTCACAAAGGTCCTGTACCCCACCGTTGCGGAGAAATTCGATACCACCGCGTCCCGGGTGGAACGCGCTATCCGTCATGCGATCGAGGTCGCGTGGGATCGGGGCGATATCGATGTTCTCAGCGCTTATTTCGGCTACACCATACAGAATTCCCGCGGCAAGCCCACCAATTCGGAATTCATTGCCATGATTGCCGATAAACTCCGCCTGAAAATGAAGAAAATCTCCTGAGTGTTCAGTGAATAAAACACACCTGCCGGCAATCCGGAAAAGGAACCGCCGGCAGATGCGCTGTTTATTATTCAGTTTTTTTGTTAAAACATCTGGATATAGGCGTCGCGCTCCGCTCCGACCGAAATATACTGAATGGGGCAGCCGACGGCTTCCTCGATGAATTTTACGTAATCCTGCGCTTCTCTCGGCAGGGCGTCAAAGCTTCTGCAGCCCGAAATATCGCAGTTCCAGCCCGGGAGATTTTCGTATACGGGTTTTGCTTCCTGTAATTTCAGCCCCAGAGGGAAGCGGGACAGCGCTTCGCCGTTGTAGGTATATCCCACGCAGACAGGGATCTCTTTCAGGTAAGAGAGCACGTCGAGCTTGGTGAGCGCCAAAGAGGTTGCGCCCTGGGTCTCCACACCGTAGCGGGAAGCGATCACGTCGAAGCCGCCCACACGTCTGGGGCGTCCGGTTGCCGCGCCGTATTCTCCGCCGGCTTCCCGCAGCGCGTCGCCCGCTTCACCGAACAGCTCGCAGGTAAAGGGACCTTCGCCAACACAGCTGGAATAGGCTTTGATGATGCCGATGGCCTGATCCAGCTTTTTGCCGGGAATGCCCGCGCCGAGCGGCGCATAGGCAGAGATGTTGGAGGAGGAGGACGTATAGGGGAAGATGCCGTAGTCGATATCGCGAAGCGCCCCGAGCTGGGCTTCAAACATGATGTTTTTGTCTTCCGCAATGGCTTCGTTCAGGTATTCCGTGGTGTCGCAGATATAGTCCTTGAACGCCATGCCGTATTGCATGAGCCAGTCGAGCATGTCGTCAACTTTGATCGGTTCATGTCCGTAGCCGTTGGCAATCGTCAGGTTTTTCCACTCCACGATTCCTTCCAGCTTTTCTCTCAGGATCTCCGGTGTGAGCAGGTCGCCCATGCGGATGCTCTTTTTATAATATTTATCGGCGTAAACCGGGGCGATCCCGCGGCGGGTGGAACCGAATTTTTTGTCCGCAAGCCGCTCTTCTTCGAGAATATCAAGAAGTTTATGATATGGCATACAGATCGTTGCCTTGTCGCTGATTTTCAGATGCTTCGGCGTGATCGCGATGCCGCCCTCGCGCAGGCGTTCCACCTCGTGGAACAGATGCTCCACGTCGATCACCATGCCCACGCCCATTACGTTTACCGTTTCGTCGCGGAGTATACCGGAAGGAAGAAGATTCAGAATAAATCTGCCCCGTTCGTTCACCACGGTGTGTCCTGCGTTGTTGCCGCCCTGATAGCGGACCACAACGTCATATTGCTGCGAGAGCAGGTCGACCATTCTGCCCTTACCTTCGTCTCCCCAGTTGATTCCAACGATCGCTGTCAGCATAGTTCAGTTTCCCTCTTTCTCTTGATTTAAACTTTGATTTCCACGTCCACGCCGAGCAGATCGGCGTTTGCAGCAAGCACGGGTTTGGCGCATTCCGCCAGAAACTCGGCTGTCTGCTCCGGCGCTCTGCCAACGAATTTGTGCACGTCGAGGATCCGGTCCAGATCCGCCTGTGTTAAACGGAAGCGTTCGTCTTTCAGCAGCAGCTCCAGCAGATTGTTGTCTTCACCGTTCAGCTTGATCCGCTTTGCCACGTCCACAGAATACGTGCGGATCGCCTCGTGCATATCCTGCCTGTCCGCGCCGCGCTTCGCGCAGTCCATCAGAATGTTTTCGGTCGCGATAAAAGGAAGCTCTTCTTTTAAGTGCCGTTCCATCATCTTCGGATAAACGCTGCCGCCGGAAATGACGTTGATATACAGTGAAAGAATGGCGTCGACTGCCAAAAACGCTTCCGGAATACTGATCCTGCGGTTGGCGGAATCATCCAGCGTACGCTCGAACCACTGTACGCTTGCGGTGACGGCGGGATTCAATACGTCAACAGTCACATACCGTGCCAGCGAAGCGATCCGTTCACTGCGCATGGGGTTGCGTTTATATGCCATGGCGGAGGAACCGATCTGCTTGCTTTCAAAGGGCTCGTCAAATTCCTTCAAATGCGATAAAAGTCGGATATCGTTCGAGAATTTCGCCGCGCTCTGCGCGATCTGTGCCAACACGGATAAGACGTTAAAGTCTACCTTGCGGGTGTAAGTCTGGCCGGATACCGCCATGCAGGCGTCGAAATCCATTTCTTTGGCGATCAGCGTTTCCAGCTTCTTCACTTTCTCATGGTCGCCTTCAAAGAGTTCCAGAAAGCTCGCGCCGGTGCCTGTGGTTCCTTTGCAGCCCAGCAGCTTGAGCTGTGCGATCTGGAAATCCACGTTTTCGATATCCATCAGCAGGTCCTGCGCCCACAGGGTGGCGCGTTTTCCCACGGTGGTGGGCTGGGCCGCCTGAAAATGCGTATAGGCGAGGGTGGGGGTATCCTTCCATTTTTCGGCGAAATCACAAACCGCTTTCACTGTGTTCACAAGCAGCTTTTTGATTTGCCGCAGTCCCTGCCGCATCACGATGATGTCGGTGTTGTCTCCCACGTAGCAGGAGGTGGCGCCCAGATGGATGATCGGCCGCGCGGAGGGGCATGCGTCGCCGTAGGTGTGCACGTGCGCCATCACGTCGTGGCGCAGGCGGCTTTCGTATTCCCTCGCCTTATCGTAATCGATATCGTCGATGTGCGCTTCCATCTCCGCGATCTGTTCATCGGTTATGTTGGGGATCCCAAGCGCTTTTTCCGCTTTCGCAAGGGCGATCCAGAGCCTTCTCCAGGTGGAAAACTTGTTGTCGTCACTGAAGATATACTGCATCTCTTTCCCGGCATACCGGACGCACAGCGGGTTTTCATATACAGGTCTCATCTAAAAAACACCGTCTTTTCTGTTAAAAATCAAACAAAGGTATTTTACCAAACTGCGGGTTGCTTGTCAATTCATTCAATCGGTTTTTTTTGTTATTCATAAGAGTGATTGATTGATGAAATAAAATCAGTATATTCAGGTTCTTTATGGATCCTTCTCCGTCATAAAAAATAGGGGAGGGATTAAATGAATATCGGAATCTACGGATACGGCAATCTCGGGAAGGCGGCTGCGGATGCGGTAAAAAGAAGAAATAACGCCGTCTTGACCGGTGTTTTTACACGCAGGGATCCACGCAGTATTGACGGGGCTGAGGATCTGCCTTTGTTTCCTGCGGCGCAAGCCCCGGAATTCGCGTCCGGAATAGACGTGATGATCAACTGCGGCGGTTCGGCTTCCGATCTGCCGGAAAGCACGCCGTTTCTTTCGCGTTATTTTAACGTTGTTGACAGCTTTGATACCCATGCCGCGATCCCGTCGCATTATGCGGCCGTTGACGATGCTGCGAGATCGGCCGGCCATACGGCTTTGATTTCCGCCGGGTGGGATCCGGGATTGTTTTCTTTGTTCCGCGCATACGCTGCGGCGTTGTTCCCTGATGCGGCGCGGGAGACCTTCTGGGGCCCGGGCGTCAGTCAGGGGCACACGCAGGCGCTGAAACGGATCCCCGGCGTAACCGACGCCGTACAGTTTACCATGCCGGACAGAAAAAAACAAACGGATTTTATGAAGGGAGACAAATCGGCAGGCGCCGAGAACAATCATCGCCGCGTTTGCTTCGTATGCGCGCCGGAGGAAGAACAGCCACGGATCCTGCAGGAGATCACACAGATGCCGCACTATTTTAAGGATTACCGCACACAGGTGTTTTTTGTATCGGCACAGGCGCTGAATGAAAAGAAGCGTTTTTCGCACGGAGGATCGGCATACTGTGTTTCATCACAGAAAAACGCGCGGCATCTGGCGCAGCTTCGGCTTTCTATGGAATCCAACCCCGTTTTCACCGCTTCGGTTCTGGTCGGGTTTGCTTTCGCGGTGCATCGGCTTGCAAAGGAAGGAAGCTTCGGCGCGAAAACGGTATTCGAGCTGCCTGCGGGGTATCTGTTTCCTTCGGACGGGAAGGACGAACTTTTCCGGTTGTTGTAATATCCCGGACAGGTCCCGCATATAGATGAACTGAAATCAGAGAGCCTGTAACAGCGCGTGGTTTTGTAAGAAAACGACGGGCAACGGTTCTCAAGTAAGGAGAAAACGGCATGGAACAGTCAAGCGTGGTACTAAAATCAAAAACGATGGTTTTCAGCGATACGAAAGAGCAGTCGATTGAATGCGAAATGCTGCTTCCGGATTATTATCCGGAGGTGGAGAAGGTGCTTCAATGCAGCATGGAGCTGAGCGAAGAAAGCGTTTCTTTGCACGCGGATAAAATCAGCGTAGCGGGAAAGGCCGGTTTTACCATTCTCTTCCTGTCGGCGGAAAAACAGCTGTATTCATTTTCGACAACGGAAAAGTATACAAAAATGATCCCCTGCGGCGAAACGCAGAGCGGAGACTTCTGCACTGTGCGGCAGACGAAAACGCAGCTCAGTTTCAGAGCGTCCGCACCGCGAAAGATCGAGCTGCGGGCGGTTGCCGCAGTGCATGCCGAGCTCTATCGATTTACGTCGGCAGAGGCGCTTTCCGGGTTGGACGGCCCGTCGGTGGAAAGTCTGCCGAAAGAAACCGCCTGTTTTGTTACACATGCATTGCAAGCCGTTTCGCTTGATCTGATGAAAAGTGTGAAGCTCCCCGTGGCGCGTGATAAGGTTACTGCCGTAGTCCGGAAGTCGGCGCGTCTGCGGTTTACCGAAATCAAAACGATCGCAAACAAGGTGATGCTGAATGGTGATCTGGATGCTGCGCTGACGCTGGCAACAAACGACGGCGCCGTCTATTCCGATCTGCAATTCCGTCTGCCGGTTACCGAGGTCAAAGAGGTGTTCGGCGTTGAAGAAAACGACGCATGTTATATCAGCGCCGGGCGTTGCGCGGTTGATGTGAACCTGAAAGCCTCGCAGGGAGAGAGCGACCTTTGTGAACTGCAGATCCGCAGCAGCTGCGTCTTGCTGGCCGGCAGGCAGGAAAAAACGTCATTTTTGACCGACGCCTACTGTACAGACGCCGCGCTTCACGTGACAGCCGCGCCTGTGCAGCTGGATTCGGCGGTTTCTTCCGTTCAAACGACGTTCCCGTTTTCCGCGCAGGCGGAATACTACGATGATTCCGTAACGGAGGTTTGCGCGGCGTTTGTATCGGATATCCGGTTCTTCTGCGCCGCGGAAAAAGAAAAAACCAAGATCTCCGGTTCTGCCACCGTGAACGCTTTACTGAAAAACAAAGCAGACGCGTTCAGTTTTGTTTCCCGCAGCGCCACCTTTACGTTTGAGAAGCCGGAAGCCGCCGGTCAGCGGCAGCGGTTTTACGAGGTGGATTGTCAGTCGGTCTCGGCGTCTCTTGCGAGCAGCGGTCTGCTGCAGTTTACGGGAGAGTTTTGTCTCCACGGTTTCGAAACGGAACAGAAAGTCGAGGAGATGCTTACCGCCGCCGCGTTGCCGGAAAACGAAAGCACCCGCGGGATCCACGAAAAAATCGTTGTGTATTACGCTTCAAAGGGCGAAACGCTCTGGAACATCGCAAAAGAAAACAAATCGACCGTAAAGCAGATAACAGCGCATAATCAATTGAAAGACAGCGCTTTGCAGGAAAATACCGTCCTTGTTTTCCCCGCATACTGATTCAGAAACAAATCCATAAGGAAAATGAAAAAGCCCCCTGCGCCGATGAGGACGCAAGGGGCAAAACCGCATTTCCGGTCTTACTCGGAGATGGTGGTGTACATAAAGTACTTATAACCGAGCGGGTTGGAGAAATAGCCGTTCACGGAGGAGCTGATCATAAACAGATCCGTGTAGTAGTAGAGCGGGCACAGGCAGCCGGTGCTCATGAGCATATCCTCGGCAATGTGCATCAGTTCATAACGAACGGTATCGTCGGTGCAGGTCTTGATCTTGTTGATCAGAACGTCATAGGTCTCAGCCCAGGTGCCGTTCTCAACCTTCACGTCTTCATAACCCTGCGCGGTCAGATCAAGGCTGTAGTGCGCCATGGTGGCGTTGTCGCCTTTGCCGAACTGAACGTCATTGTTGCCGGAAGCAGTGGTCCACATATCAAGGAAGCTGATGGGATCATTGTAGTCGGCAAGCCAGCCGTTACGGGCGATGGAATAGTTGCCTTCTTTACGGGTGTTCAGGAAGGTGTTCCACTCCTGGTTCTCCAGCGTCATGTTGATGCCGATGTTGGCAAGTGCGCTCTGGAGATATTCGCCGATGGCCTTATGACCTTCGGAGGTGTTGTACAGATAAGTAAGGGTCGGGAAGTCCGTGAACTTGCCGTCTTCAAACTTATAATACTTTTTCAGGGTCTCAACAGCGGAGTCATAGTTGCTCTGAAGCGCATCCTGAGAAACGTCATAGTAACCGTCAAACGCGTCGTTGTGACCGGCGTTCTGATAGAATTCGGTGGAACCGTCGGCGTCCGTCAGGCCCATGGCGACGAAGGAAGAAGCGGGAACCTGGCCGCCCTGTGCAACGTCGTTCACGATGTAGTTACGGTCGAACAGAAGGCTGATGGCGTTACGGATCTCTTCGCGCGCAGCTTCGGCTTCAACACCGCTCAGATCGCTGCCTTCGGGAAGGATGTCTTCGTTGATGTTCCAGCAGACATAATAGGTGCCAAGCTGGCCGGTGATTTTGAATTCATCCGGATACTCCTCTTTCAGAGAGGCGATTTCATTGGTGGGAACGTCGTCGATCAGCTGCCAGTCGCCGTTCTTGAAGTTGGCGAGCATGTTGTTGGCGTCGTCGCTCAGATAGAAGTTGATCTTCTTCATGGTGATGGCGTCGGCGTCATAATAGCTGTCGTTCTTTTCCAGGGTGATCAGAGAGTTGTGCTCCCATGCAGCCAGTTTGTACGGGCCGTTGGAAACGTAGGTGGCCGGATCGGTCGCCCAGGCTTCGTTTTCTACAACGTCTTCACGCACCGGGAAGTAGGTCGGGAAAGCAAGAAGCTCATTCCAATAAGGAACGGCGGTGGTCAGAGTCACTTCGATGGTCTTGTCGTCGACTGCGGTCGCGTTCAGCTTCGCGTCGGTGGCTCCTTCTTCCTGCATGGCGGCATAACCGTCAACGACTTCAAACATATAGCCGTAGTCGGCGCCCAGCTCCTGAGAAGCGGCGCGGTTCCACGCAAAGATGAAATCGTTCGCGGTCAGAGGCTGACCGTCGGACCAGGTAAGGCCGTCTCTCAGCGTGTAGGTGTAGGTAACGGTACCGTCTTCGTTCTCAACGCCTTCGGTCAGCTCGGTGGCTGCGTCAGCAACGATCTCCAGCTTACCGCTGTCGTCCTGTTCCCACTTCGCAAGACCGCTGAACAGATGGGCAATCAGTGTTGCGCCGTCAACTGCGGAGTTGAGAGCGGGGTCGATGGTGTCGGGCTCGGAAGCGATGCAGACGTTGATCTGCTCTGCGCTGACTTCGCCGCTGGGTTTGTCCACGTCTTTGCCGCCGTCGTCTTTTTTACCGCAAGCAGCAAAAAGCGTCAGCATCATGGCAAGTGCGAGGAACAGTGCTACAAATTTTTTCATGGATTTTCCTCCTTTTATTTTATCCGGTATTTGCGGACCGGACAATTTACATATCAATCGTTGATTTCCGCGGTTCTGTGGCAGGCTACGAAGTGCCCTGTGGAGACTTCCTTGAATTCCGGCATGGATTCCGCGCAGGCCTCCGTCGCGTATTGACAGCGGGTGCGGAAGGGGCAGCCGGAGGGCGCGTTCAGGGGAGAGGGGATATCGCCTTTGAGGGCGATGCGTTGATTCGCGCGGGCGATTTTCGGATCCGGAACGGGAACTGCCGAAATCAGGGATTTAGAATAGGGATGCAGCGGATGATTGTAGATTTCCTGCGCGTCCGCCAGCTCCACCATTTTGCCCAGATACATCACGGCGATCCGGTCGCTGATATGGCGAACCACCAAAAGATCGTGAGCGATGAACAGATAGGTGAGTCCCAGTTTATCCTGCAGCTCGTCAAACATATTGATAACCTGCGCCTGAATGGAGACGTCAAGCGCCGAAACAGGTTCGTCTGCCACGATGAATTCCGGGTTGACCGCCAGCGAACGGGCGATACCGATCCTCTGGCGCTGCCCGCCCGAAAACTCGTGCGCGTAGCGGGATGCGTGTTCGCTGTTCAGTCCCACGTAGTTCATCAGCTCCAGCACCCGGTCGCGGCGCTCTTCTTTGGATTTGCAGAGCTTGTGCACATCCAGCGGTTCGGCGATAATGTCGGAAACCGTCATACGGGGATTCAGCGAGGAATACGGGTCCTGAAACACCATGGTCGCCTTGGTGCGGAATTCCTTCAGGTCTTTTGCGGTTTTTACCTGCTTCCCGTCATACCAGATCTCGCCGCCGGTGGGTTTGTAAAGCTGCAGCACGGTGCGTCCCACGGTGGTTTTTCCGCAGCCGGATTCACCTACAAGCCCCAGCGTCTCACCGCGTTTGATTGTGAACGATACGTCGTCCACCGCTTTGAGCGGTTTTGTCTGGAAGGGGCCGACGTTGATGTAAAAATACTCTTTCAGGTGACGGATGTCAACAAGCGGTATGTTTTTTGTGTCTGCCATTATTTCGCCTCCCCGTCTTCGGCGGCGCCGCCGCTGTTTTCTGTGGGTTCCTGCTGCCCGATCCCGTTTTTCACGTTCATCCAGCAGGACGCTTTATGGTCCGGATTGATCTCCATGCGCTTGCAGCGCTCTCTGATGCAGATCTTCATCGCTTCGTCGCAGCGCGGCGCGAACGGACAGCCCTTTGGCATGTTCAGCAGGTCTATCGGCGTGCCGGTAATGGGCTGCAGCTTTTGCCCTGCGTTGTCGTTGCTGGGAATGGACTTCAGAAGGCCTTTTGTGTATTCGTGGCATGGGTTGTAGAAAATCTCCTCCGCGGTGCCCTGCTCGCAGATGGAACCGGCATACATTACGATGATCTCGTCGCAAAGCTGCGCCACGACGCCCAGATCGTGCGTGATCATGATGATCGCCATGCCGAGCTCGTGCTGCAGCGACTGCATCAGCTCGAGGATCTGTGCCTGAATGGTCACGTCCAGCGCCGTGGTGGGTTCGTCGGCGATCAGGATATCCGGCTCGCAGGCGAGCGCCATCGCGATCATCACACGCTGCCGCATACCGCCCGAAAACTCGTGGGGGTACTGCTTCATCCGTCGTTCGGGCGAGTTGACGTTCACGAGCTTGAGCATTTCTATGGCGCGGTCATACGCCTGCTTTTTGTCTCTGTCGGTGTGCAGCAGAATGGCTTCCATCAGCTGGTGACCGATCGTGTAAGTGGGATTCAGCGACGTCATCGGATCCTGGAAGATGATCGAGATCTTGTTGCCGCGCACGGTTCGCATGACCTTTTCTCCGGCGTTCACGAGCTCCTGGCCGTCAAGTTTAACGGAACCGCCGACGATCTTGCCGGTTTCCGCAAGGATCTGCATGATGGAATAGGCTGTCACGGATTTGCCCGAGCCGGATTCACCCACGATGCCGAGCACTTTCCCGCGTTCCAGATTAAACGAAACGCCGTTGACCGCACGGACTTCGCCCGCGTCGGTGAAAAAGGAGGTCTGTAAGTTGTTGACTTCTAACAAGCTCATCTGTTTTTCCTCCTTATGCGTTCAGTTTCGGGTCAAACGCGTCGCGCAGACCGTCGCCGAACAGATTCAGTGAAAGAACGATCAGAGAAATCACGATCGCGGGGATCACCAGACGGTAGGCGTAGGAATTGATACCGTTCAGCGCGTCGGACGCAAGGGAACCCAGCGAGGGCATGGGCGCGTTTACGCCGAGGCCGAGGAACGAAAGATAGCTTTCGGTGAATATCGCGTTCGGGATCTGCAGCGCGGTGGAAATGATCACAACGCTGATGCAGTTGGGGATCAGATGCTTGCGGATGATCCAGCCGGCCTTCGCGCCGGTGGCCTGTGCCGCCAGTACGTATTCCTGCTCGCGAAGCGAAAGGATCTGACCGCGGATCAGACGGGACATCGAAACCCAGTAAAGAATACCGAACACAATAAACAGACTGATAATATTGGAACCGATTTTTTCGAGCACGGTCCCTTCCAGCGCGGTGGAAAGGGTCATTCTCAGCACCGACGCCAGCAGAATCACCATCAGCATATCCGGAAGCGAATAGATGATATCCACAATACGCATGATGATCAGGTCTACCTTGCCGCCGATATACCCTGCGATGGAACCGATGGTTATGCCGATGATCAATACGATGATGCTCGCGAAGAAGCCCACCGCAAGTGAAATGCGCGTACCGTAGACCACGCGGATGAAGTAATCTCTGCCGGAGGAATCCGTGCCGAATAAATGGGGGAATATCTTTTCGCCGGCCTCGATCCTTGCCTGCTCTGTTTTGCCGTAGGTCATGGGAGCGAGGTTGTTGTAGGAGGCGTCGACGGGGCGTCCGGGCTGAACGCCGAGCATGTCTTCGTAGGTGTAGGGCCAGAACATCGGAAGTACGATGGCCGAAACGGTAATGACCACGATAATAATAAAGCTCACCAGCGCGACGCGGTTTTTCACAAGGCGCTTCACACCGTCCCTGAAGAACGTTGTGGAAGGCCGCATCTGCACCATGTATTCCTTCTCTTCGTCGGAAGCGGGAAGAAAATCAGCGCCGGAAACGTAGCTGTCTTTGTCGATCTGTATGGAAAACGGATTTTTCATTGTTGTTCTTCCCCCTTTCTCAGTCGAGCTTGATACGCGGGTCGACGACCTTGTAAAGGATATCGCTTACCAGATTCATGACGACGATCAGGATCGCCAGCACGATGGTCGTGCCCATGATCATGGGATAATCCCTGTTAATGATGCTGGAAACGAACTGCCGGCCGATACCGGGCACGGCGAAGATCTGTTCCACAACGATGGAGCCGGTTACGATATAGGCGAGCATCGGGCCGAAGTAGGTGATCACGGGAATCAGCGAATTCTTCATCGCATGGCCGAAGATGATCTTCCATTTTGAAACGCCCTTTGCTTTCGCGGTACGGATGTAATCCTGCCCCAGCACGTCAAGCATCGATGACCTTGTCAACCGGGTGATATAGGCCATGGGGTAAAGCGAGAGGGTGATGATCGGCAGCAGCAGTCCGCCTTTGGCGTTTCCGTTGCCGGGCAGCCATTTCAGCTGTATCACGAACAGAATCAACAGCAGCACACCCATGATGAACGACGGCATGGAAACAAAAGCCGTTGTCAATACCATAATGATCTTGTCTATGATCTTATTCCGTCGGAGCGCTGCGATCGCGCCGAGCACCACGCCGGAGACCAGAGCGATAAACGCCGCAACCAGGCCCAGTTTCACGCTGGTTTTCATGCCGTCGGAAATAATATCGATCACGGTTCGTCCGCGTTGCTTTAACGAGGGGCCGAAATCAAACTTCGTAACGATATCCTTCAGGTAAGTGAAGTATTGGACGTGCAAAGGCTTATCCATGCCGTATTTTGCTTCCAGCGCCTTCATCGCTGTTTCGGAAATCGCCTTTTCGCTGAGGAACGGTCCGCCGGGAACCGCGTGCATGACGAAAAACGTAACGGTGATCACGACCCATACCGTCAGCAGTGCCAGAGCAAGACGCTTTACAATGTAGAAAGCAGTTTTTGAATTCATGGTTTCATCTTCCACCTTATATAAAATAGTTTGTGGCGAAGCCGCGATCTCGATTCGTTTTCGATGATGAAAGCGCTGCGGCGACGATAAATTCAACCTTTATTATATACCATATTTCCTGTAATTTCAAGTTTTTTTAATCAAAAAATCAATTTTATTTATAAATAATATTAAATAAATTAAACAAAAAACAATTATAATATCGAAAACGTCAAAAAACCGAAAAAAGAAAGACAGCGGCTGTACCTACAGTCGCTGTCGGAAGCTGTCTCAGACCCGGTCGGCAAACGCAAGAATATCGTCGTAGACTTCTTTGTTTGTTTTTTCGTTATGGATCTCGTGGCGAAGTCCGGGATAAAGCTTGATCGAAACTTTATCGTGTCCGCTGGCTTTCAGCTTTTCATAAACCTCGCGGACGCCTTTGCCGTAGTTGCCCACAGGGTCTTCCTCGCCGGCGATCAGGTAGATAGGCAGGGAAGCGGGAACCTCGCTGTACCAGTTGTTTGCGGAAACGGACTTCAATACGCTGAACAGGTCTCTGTAGCCCACGGCGGTGAACAGGAACCCGCATTTCGGGTCGGCGACGTATTTCTGCACGTTTTCTTCATTGGCGGAAAGCCACTCGAAGCCGGTGTTGCCCTGGAAGCGCTTGTTGTAGGAGCCGAAGGCAATGCTGTCGATAAGCTTAGATTTTGTTTTCGGCCCTTTGATCTTCGCGATGGTGTTCGCGAGAAAAATGCCGGGCGCCGCGCCGGGATTCTTGCCGGAAGTGCCGCAGATCACCGCGGCGTCGATGTAATTCTTATATTTTGCAATATAGCTTCTTGCAATAAAAGAACCCATCGAATGCCCCCAGAGGATGAGCTTTTTGTCCGGGAAATGCTTTTTCGCAAGCTTTGAGACTTCATAAACGTCCTCAACCAGCTTTTTGTAGCCGTCTTTCAGGCCGAAATATCCCTGATCCTCTTCATTTTTAACGCTTTTGCCGTGGCCGGCGTGGTCGTTCATAATCACCGCATAGCCGTGGTCGCAGAAATATGCGGCGGCGTCAAGATAGCGGTCGGTATGTTCAGCCATGCCGTGCACGATCTGGATCACGCCGTGAATGGCGGTGCTGTCGGCAGGGGCAAGACTCTGCGCGAAAATCTCTCCGTTACCGGTATGAGAAGGAAATGCGTAGGTGTGATGTACATGATCCATGGCATAAAACTCCTTTGTTTTGTTCATTTATCTGAATTCTATCATAAAAATCCTCTTTTGTGAATACTTTTACGAAAAAAATGTTGACAAATATTTTTTTTACTGGTAAAATACAAAACTGCTTGTAAAGAAACTTTACAACGTCCTTGCTCCGAAAGGGGCCAAAGTCCAAAAGGAGGTGCATCTAAATGGCAAAGTACGAATCCGTAGCGGTTTTCTCCGTAAAAGAAGGAGAAGAAAAAGCGAAAGCGCTCGTTGAGAAATTCAAGAGCCTTATCGAAGCCAACGGAACGATCGAAGCTGTGGATGAATGGGGTGTTCGCAGACTTGCGTATCCCATCAACTACGAGCCCGACGGTTACTACGTGCTCTATACCTTTGAGGCGGACGTGAACGTCCCCGCGGAGATCGAGCGTGTGTACAACATCACCGACGGCGTGCTTCGTTCGCTTATCGTCGCAAGGTAAGAGGGGAAGAACTATGCTGAACACAATTATCATTATGGGAAGACTCACGGCGGATCCAGAGCTCCGCACCACGTCATCCGGGCTTTCCGTGTCTTCGTTCACCGTTGCTGTCGATCGTCGGTTCCAGCGGCAGGGCGAAGAAAAGCAAACCGATTTTATCCCGGTGGTGGCATGGCGGCAGCAGGCTGAATTCGTTACCAAGTATTTCTCAAAAGGACAGATGATCGCTGTTGAGGGTTCGCTTCAATCCCGCAGATACGAAGATAAATCCGGGAACCCCCGCACCGCGTACGACGTGGTTGCCGACCGGATCAGCTTTTGCGGATCAAAAGCGGAAAGCGGCGGATCGAACGCTGGCGGTTATGGCGCCGGCGCTGCCGATACAACGTCATTTTCCAACGCCAACGCCGGTGATTTTTCCACTGTTGTTGACGACGACGATCTTCCGTTCTGAATTTTTTCTTAGTCTTACAAGGAGGATTATTTCATGGCTTTTGATAAAAAAGACGCTAAGGGCGGTCGCCCCATGAACAGAAAGGGCCGTAAAAAGGTCTGCACTTTCTGTGTCGAGAAGGCTGAATTTATCGATTATAAAGATACGCAGAAGCTGCGTCGCTTTATTTCCGAGCGCGCCAAGATCCTGCCCCGTCGTGTTACGGGCACCTGCGCCGCGCATCAGAGAGAGCTCACCGTCGCCATCAAGCGCGCGCGTCAGCTGGCTCTTCTGCCTTATCTGAGCGACTGATATTTCTTATCAACCGATCGCCGTGTTCCATTTCGGAGCACGGTTTTCTTTTTTTTGTTACCGATCAAGCCGTATAACGCCGAGAAAAATAACAATACTAATCGTGGAATGATGATAAAAAGGTGTGATCCGATTTGGATAAAGCTTACGATCAAAAAGTAAAAAAGGCGTCGCCGGATTCTCCGCTGCTTAAAAACTGCTGTATGGCGTTTCTCTCCGGCGGGGGGATCTGTCTTTTGGGTGAGGTGCTTTTCACGCTTTTCTCCTATTACGGACTGGACGAAAAAACGGCGGCTGCATGCGTTTCTGTTTTTCTGATCGTTGTTACCGCTGCGCTTACCGGGATCGGCGTTTTCGATAAGCTGGCGAAGCATGCGGGCGCCGGGACGCTGGTGCCCATCACCGGCTTTGCCAACGCCATGACCGCCCCCGCGGTGGAATATGTAACGGAGGGCAGAATCACGGGAACGGCAGCAAAAATGTTTACCATAGTGGGGCCTGTGATCGTTTACGGCTGCGCCGCCGCCTCTCTTTACGGCGCGATCTGGTACTTTTTCTGCCGCGGATGACAAATACAAAGGTGGGAACAAAAATGAAAAACAAATCGAATCGGATTTTCCGGTATCGGAATTATCCGCAGATCCTTGCCGGCGCGGCAGCCGTGGGGAAAACCGAAGGCGAGGGGCCGCTTGCTTCCTCGTTCGACGTTCTGAATCCCGACGACGGCGTCGGCTGCAAAAGCTGGGAGGCTGCCGAAGCCGCGTTCGTGACGCAGGCCGCAGAAAAAGCGATCGAAAAAAGCGGCGTTGCGCCGTCTGGGATCGACCTGTCTTTTTCGGGAGACCTTCTGAATCAGTGTACGGCGAGCACGTTTGGTTTGCGGGCGTTCTCGATTCCGCATGCGGGGCTGTTCGGCGCGTGTTCCACCTTTGCTCTGGCGCTCGGGATGGCTGCGATGGCAGTTGACGGCGGCTACGCGGCACACGTGCTTGCGGTTTCTTCTTCCCACTTTTGCAGCGCGGAAAAACAGTTCCGGTTCCCGTTGGAATACGGCGGCCAGCGTGCACAGACCACGCAGCGTACCGTTACCGGCGCCGGGGCTTGCGTGATCGGACAAAAAAAGAAACAGTCCGGCGTGTTTATTGCTGCCGGGCTGGTGGGAAAAATCACGGATCGGGGCGTAAAGGACGCCGCGAATATGGGGGCGGCGATGGCGCCCGCCGCAAAAGAAACCATCGCCGCATTTCTGGATGAAAGCGAAACGGTTCCTGCCGATTATGATATGATTTTAACGGGAGACCTCGGGAGCGTCGGTTCCGACCTGCTGAAGGAGCTGCTGCGGGAGGAGGACGGACTCGATATCTCCGCCGTGCATCGGGATTGCGGAAACCTGATTTTCGATCCGTACACCCAGGACGTTCACGCCGGCGGATCCGGCTGCGGCTGTTCGGCCGCCGTGGTGAGCAGCCGCATTCTGCGCGCGCTTCAAAGAAAAGAATTGAAGCGGGTCCTTTTTGTCGGAACCGGCGCTTTGATGTCGCCGGTATCCACCCTGCAGGGGGAAGCGATCCCATGTATCGCGCACGCGGTGCTGCTTTGTTCGGGAACGGAGGAAGGAGAGGTTCTATGCGGAAGCAAACGAAGCTGAAATTGCTTGAACGGGACGTTCATTGTCTGAGAATTTTAAAAACGGTCAATCGGGCCGCGGCTTTTGTCCGGCTGATCGCCTGCGCCTCTGTTTGCGCCGTTGTTGCTTTGGATATGGTCAGGATCGTCAGAAAATAAATCGGAGAGGTTTCAGTCCGTTCCTTCCCGGAGGAACCCGCCGAGCCGGTCGTTTATAATGGCAGTCGCGTTTGCTTCAACTGTAGCAAGCGGCTGTTTTTTTTCTTCTTCCGTTGTCAGAGCGTTGCTGCTTCCGGTTTGCAGCAGCAGCCCGCCGCACAGATCACACAGCGCTGCGGTGTGAGAAGGGCCCATGCTCAAGGCGGCGGTATATTTTTTTGTAGCCAGTGAAAAGTAATTCAGAAACAGCTCCGCCGCCTGACGGCTGTGGTTATCCGCCGCGTCGTACAGGCGCAAAAGCGCGCGCAGCAGGGTCTGCAGGCTCATTTCGGCGTCTTCCTGCAGCGAATCCTCCCAGAGCGCCTTGCCCGCCTTTGTTTCGGTTTCGGTCAGCCCCAGAAGATAATCCGCCGATACGTTATAATACCGCGCCGCCTTTTCCACAAATTCCAGATTACACTCTCTGATCCCGTTTTCATAGTGTGAGAGCAGCGCCTGCGAGATCCCGAGGTCTTCTGCTGCCTGACGCTGCGTCAGATCCTTTTCTTTTCGCAGATACGATAATTTTGTTGAAAATGCCACGCTCATTCCAAACACCTCTTGATTGTTTCGGCTTTTTGATTTATAATGACCATAAAATGATTATACTATTGATTTCGCAAAAAGTAAAGAAGGGAGTCGCCCGGGATCCGTCTCAGGCGGGACGTAAGCATGAAAACGTATAAAATTCATCTGATCCGTCACGGTTTATCAGAAGGAAGCGTTGAGGGGCAGTATATCGGGCACACCGACGTGGATCTGACCGAGGAGGGAGAGCGCCAGCTCCGGCAGATGAAACGGGATTTTGAATATCCCGAAGTGCAGGCGGTGCTGTCGAGCCCGCTGAACCGCTGCCTGCAGACGGCAAAGATCCTCTACCCGAATCTGCAGCCTTTGATTTTTGATCAACTGATCGAATATAATTTCGGAGAGTTCGAAGGGCTGACCGCAGACGATTTAAAAGACGAGGAAGAATTCAGAAACTGGCTTTCCGGCGGCGCGGATGCCGCCGCTCCCTTCGGCGAGAGCAACGGTGAATTTCAGAAGCGGGTGATCCGGACGTTCTATGATATTGTAAACGGCATCATCAAAGCCGGTACCGACAGCGTGGCCATCATTACACACGGCGGCGTGATCATGACCATCATGCAGATGTTCGCCATTCCCGAAGCGCCGATGCACGAATGGATGACTCCAAACGGCTGCGGCTACACGCTGAACGTGATTCCCTCCATCTGGGGCAACACGGCCAAGGCGGAGGCGTTCGCCGAGATTCCGCTGCGTCCCCGTGAAGAAGAGGACGACGAGGACGTCAACTGGGACGAGGAGATCGATCCTGAGGAATTCCGGGGCTTTTATACCCCGGGAATGGCATAAGAATCAAACCGACAGCAGGAAAGGCAACCTATATGATTACACAGGAAAAAATAGACAGGATCAACGCGCTGGCGCGGAAATCCAAAACGGCGGAAGGGCTCACGGACGCCGAAAGAGAAGAACAGGCAAAGCTCCGGCAGGAATACGTGGCGGCATATCGGCAATCGCTGCGCAACACGCTGGAACACACCACCATCCTGCGGCCTGACGGCAGTGTACAAAAGGTATCCGATTTAAGAAAAAAGCGTAATTGATTTTTTGGCGGGGTGAGGTGGAACTGCGATGCAGATAACGAAAATCGTGATTACCGGCGGTCCCTGCGGCGGAAAATCCTCCGCGATGAAATACGTCAGAGAAGCGTTTGAACCGCTCGGCTATACCGTTATCGTGGTGCCGGAAACCGCAACGGAGCTGATCGGCGGCGGCGTGACCCCGCTCGGCTGCAATACCCGGCGGGATTTTCAGTACTGTCAGCTTCAGCTGCAGCTGAAAAAAGAGGAGATTTACGCAGAGGCAGGGAGAAGAATGCCCGGAAATAAGCTTCTTTTGATTTGCGACAGGGGCGCGATCGACAGCAAGGCCTATCAGAAACCGGCGGATTATTATCAGACGCTGTCGGAACTGCATCTGGATGAGGTCCAGCTGAGAGAAAGCTACGACGCCGTGTTTCACCTGGTAACAGCCGCCGACGGCGCGTTGGAATATTATACGCTTGCAAACAACGCCGCGCGAACGGAAACGCCGGAGGAGGCCGTCGGGATCGACCGTCGGACGAGGCTGGCATGGGCCGGACACCCTTATCTGCGCGTGATCGACAATTCAACGGGATTCGAAGAAAAAATGCGTCGACTGATTGCGGAAATTAAATTTTTTCTTGATTTTATGTTTGAAAAACCGATATAGGCTTGAAAATGCCGATCCGTTATGATATGATATAAAATGATAAAAAATAAGGTATAAAGGAGATTTTTGTTATGCCAAAAGTAGTTTGTCCTTGGAATCTGATTACCGATTTCGTAACCGACGCTTTCGTCGGCTACGGCGTCCCGAAAGAAGAAGCCGAAATGTGCACCGACGTGCTGCTCGAGTCCGATAAACGCGGGATCGAGAGCCACGGCTGCAACCGTTTCAAGCCTATTTATCTCGATCGGATCAAGGCCGGGATCCAGTTCCCCACAACCAACTTCGAGATCATTAAAGAAACCGAGACCACCGCTGTCGTCGACGGTCACAACGGTATGGGTCAGGTCATCGGCACCAAGGCCATGCGTATGGCGATCGAAAAAGCGAAGAAATACGGCATGGGTATGGTCGTCGTCCGTAATTCCTGCCACTACGGCATCGCCGGCTACTACACCTCCATGGCTACCGAGAACGGCTGCATCGGTCTTACC
>CACZOP010000094.1 GCA_902782845.1 Oscillospiraceae bacterium
ATCCTATGATTTCACCTTTACCGACGAATATCTGCGGCAGATCGCCGAGAGCGGCGCCGAGGCGTTTTACCGGCTCGGCGAAACCATCGACCACGGCTACCTCAAAGCCCACGTGCACCCGCCGAAGGATCCCGCCAAATGGGCGCGGATCTGCGCCAATATCGTGCGGCATTACAACGAGGGCTGGGCGGACGGTTTTCACTACGGGATCCGCTACTGGGAGATCTGGAACGAACCGGAAAACCCGCCCATGTGGACCGGCACGCAGGCGGAATATTTCTCCCTCTACAGGGAGACCGCGAACCTGCTGAAAAAAGAATTCCCCGGGATCAGAGTGGGGGGCTATGCTTCCTGCGGATTCTACGCCGCATTTAATGAGGAAGCCGACGATTTTTACCGCTCGTTCCTCACCTGGTTCGACGATTTCCTTGCGTTCGTCAAAGCCCCCGGAACCGCAGCGCCGCTGGATTTCTTCTCCTGGCACGTTTATTCCTCCGACCCCGCCGAGGTGCTTGCCCACGCCCGCTACTGCCGCGAAAAGCTGGACGCCGCGGGCTTTGAAACAACGGAAGCGATTCTCGACGAGTGGAACTGGGCGGGAAAGGATATGTTTGAAAAAATGCGGGATATGACCGGCGCCGCCTTCACGGCGGACGTGATGTGCCGCATGCAGAAGACGAACGACGTGGACGTGGCCTGCTACTACGACGCGCAGCCGGATCAGGCCTACGGCGGGCTGTTCATCCGGCACACGGACGAGCCCTCGCGGACCTACTACGCGGTCAAGGCCTTCGGGCGGCTGCTTGAGATCGGCAGCGAAGCGGAAACAACCGCCGAAACCGATCTTGCCGTGGCCGCCGCCGCGGACGGAGACCGCGCCGCCGCCGTGATCTCGAATTACGGAAAAGACGGCAGACCGGTGAAGCTTTGCTTCCCCGGCGCAAAACGGGTGCGGCTTTATCTGCTGGACGACGTTCACGCCCTCTCGCTGATCGCCGAGGCGCCCTGCGACACGCTGACGACCGTGGCGGAAAAGAACAGCGTACTGCTGGCCGAAGCCGACGGGTATTAAGAAACGGACGAGAAAAGCATACGATTGAATCGTTTTCCATACGAACAGAAAAGCCGGTCGCCCATACGCGGGCGGTCGGCTTTTTTTATTTAACAGGAAACTTCTCCGCAGAACAGAGGCAGGTTGGCTGTTCCTGTTAAACAAAACAGATTATTACGCCCGCCGATCTGCCCTTCGGAACAGGCGTGTGCAAATACGAAAGCGCTTGCCGCGATGCGACGAAGCCGCTCTCTTGTCGACTGTTCTATTACTCAGCCACGATCGCGGCTGCAGTGATGTTGCTGCCGCAAAGCAGCGAATAGGTGACCTCCAGTTCGCTTTGCCCCGCGGCGGCAACGGTAATCTCACGGTAGTAGCTGCCGCTCATATCGCCGAACGAAACGGTTCGCACGTTGCCGGCGCGATCGCGCACCGTGAGCTGCGCCACGGACCGATGGCCGCCGAGATAGAGGCGGAAGGTATCGCTGCCGTCCGCCTGCAGGGTGGTGCGGATGCAGCGGGAACTCACGATCCCGCAGGTGGTCTCGCCGACCGCGCATCTGTCGCCGCCCGTCCAGCGGATCGGATAATTGTCGTCATAGCCCCATTTTCTGTCGGTGACCTTTATCTGCCCGATGCGCCCGCCGCCGTTTGCCTTGCGGATCTCGTCCATAGCGGCGTTCACGCCGCAAAGCAGATAATCCTTGGCGCCGGCCGGCACGGAAAAGCCCGCCGTTTCTTTTTGCAGGGCTTTTACACCGACGGTAAAATCGGCGGCGGCGGCATTGTAGGCGTTGTTTTTACCATCCGGCTTTGCGGAGGCAAAGGTAAAGGTCAGCTCGCTTTCTTTATAAACGTCCGCCGTAAAGGTCATTTCGTAAACCGTCCCGTCCCGCGCGCCGCCGGTCAGGGCCAGCGGTTCGGCGGCGGCGTCTTTTTCGAGCGCGGTAAAAGCAACGGCTTTGCCGTTCAGCGCGGCGGCTGTCAATGCGCCCCAGCCCGCCGGTTGATGCACGCGCACGGTATAGCTGCGGTTTTCGAAGGCCCGTTTTCCTTCAAAGCGTCCTTTTGCGGGGGCAATGGCGAGCGTTTGCTCCGCGCCGCCGCGCAGGGAGATCTCCGTGGTGCGGTACCGGCCGTTCTGATAGGCGACTGTTTCGGCGTCGTCTTCATAAAGCGCTGCCGTGCCTTCCCTGCTCGCACTGGGATAAACGTCCAGCGTCAGGTGGCTCCAATCCCCCGCGGCGGTGTTTTTCATATTGTCCGCAAGCGGGATCACGCTCCCCTGCCGCACAAAGAGCGGCGAGCGGTCAAGCGGGCAGGAAACGGTTACCGTAGCAGGCCCCGCATGGCTTTCTCCGGTCCAGACGTCCGTCCAGACGCCTTCCGGCAAAAAGACCTCCCGTTCGCAGTCGCCCTCGGCGCAGGCGTTGAAGAAGATATGCGCGTGATTGTTGCCGTCGCAGTATTCGATTTTTATGTCGTGGGTGGAATTTGCCTCCAGCCAGTCGGTTCTGTAGGTGGTGTTGAAGCTGCCCCAGCCGTCGATCACCTTTTCGCCGTCTATATACACCCGTACGCCGTCGTCGGCATAAGCGGTAAAATACAGGGGTCTGTCTCCCACCGTCAGCGTTCCCGTCCAGCGCACGGTAAAGTAATCCGGAACCGAAAGGCCGTTCGGCGCGTTGAAGCCCCAGTCAAACCAGACGCGCTCGTCGTGCGTTACGATCTCCGGCGTGCCGGAAAAATCGGTATTGGGGTAGAATTCGCCCCGCAGCCCGGCCTGCCCGTCGGCACGAAAGCTGTAATCCCCGCACACGGGCTCGGCGTCGGCAACGGGGGCAACCAGAAGGCCGTCCCCAAGCAGATATTCATCGTCCCTGTCCGCTTCGGCATATTGCGGATACCGCACATCCGTCCGCCGCAGCAGGGGCGTGCCGTTTTCGTAGTTTTCATGCGCCAGCGCGTAGAAAAGCGGCAGCAGCCGGTAGCGCAGATTCACGTATCTGTGCGTGACCGCCTCCGCTTTTTCCCCGTAGAGCCACGGCATACGGGAATAGGGTTTGGTGCAGTGCACGCGCATGATGGGCGAAAGCGCGCCGTATTGGATCCAGCGGATATACTGCTCGGGCGACACCTCCGCCGTGTGCCCGCCCAGATCGGAGCTGGTATAGGGCAGCAGCGTTTGCGTTGAGAGGAACACCATATTCTCCAGCTCCTGCCGCAAAGAAGAAGCCGTGGGCCCGATGTCGCCCGTCCACTGCAGCGTATAGCGGTGCGCCGCCAGCTCGCTGGGGTATTCGTATACGCCGTTGGCGATCCCGTCCACGTTCGCCATGATCAGCGGCCGCCGCGCAAAGCCCGCGCCGGCGGCTTTCTCGTAATAGTCCTTTGTGATCCACTGATAGGCGTACATACCGCTCACATAGCGCGAAAGTCCCTCGTCGACGGGGTTCACGGTGGTCCACCAGTTGCGGTCATACCACCAGTAGTCCAGCCCCTTGCCCAGAAGCCGCTGCAAATTTGAGTTCCGGTAATAGATCTCATAGGGCTGAAGCAGGTTTTTATTCCCGCGCGTGGGCTCCGGATGGTCGTTGAACACCAGCGAAACGCCCTGCGTGTGCGCCTTTTCGGTAAAGAGCTCAAAGTTTGGAAAGTGCTTACGGCTCACGGTGTAACCCGTGCCGCGGTTGTTGGTCTGCTGCCGCCAGTCGGTGTCGATCACCAGCACGTCCAGCGGATATTCCCGGTCGTAATAATCCTTGATCTGCCGCAGGGCGGTCTCCTGCGTGTATTCATAATAGCGGGAATCCCAGAATCCCAGGAGATTGAGCGAGATCATCTCGCTTTTTCCCGTAAGGTCGGTAAAATCCCGGGTAAAGGCCGCATAGTCGCCGTGGGGCAAAAAGACAAAAATATCCTGCGCCTGATTGTCAAGATCCCAACCGTTATACCGGTAAATGTTTCTCGCGGTGGAATAGCCGTCCTTCGAGGGGATCACCCGCGGCGTATCCGTAAAATACCAGCTTTTCAGCTCGTCCGAAGGCGAGGGCAGCACCACGTTGGAATCGGTGTCGGTTTCAAAACGCCACAGCTGCTCCCCGTTTTCGTCGGCGATATAGCAGCCTGCGGCGCTTTTGGCGCCCAGCGGCACGTAAACCGTATATCTGTCGGCGGCGATCACCCGATAGCCGCTTTCGGTTTTTTCGGTAAACGAAACGGTATCCCACCCGGTGCGCTTTTCCACGGTAAACGAGGGGCGGTTCTCAAAGCCCTTGGGACCTTTTGTTTCGATCCGCACAAGGCTGTCGCGCAAAAGCTGCACGCGCACGTCCCCCTCCGTAACGCTTGCGGGGAGCCCTGCCGCATACTGGGCGGGATCATACTCCGCGGTTTTGCCCAGAACCCCGAAGATCAATGCGAAAAGCATGAAAAAAAAGGACAAAATGCGTGACATAAGCGATGTTTCCTCCCTCTCTCGTTTTTGCGGCGTTTTTTCAGGTAAAGAGCACCGCAATCAGTTCAACAAAAGCGCGGAATCTGCGGGTCAGCTTCCGGAAAAACGCGGCGAAGCCGCTTTCGCCGGCCGGTTCGGCTTCTTTGCCGTCCGGCAAAAAGGGCAGGACCTCCTCGTCCAGATGGCCGCTGTAGAAATGCCCGCCGTTTGTCGCCATGGCGCCCCATTTTTCGGCGATGGTCTCATAGCTGTCTTTTTCGGGATCCACGATCAGCGGCGCCTCGGTGGAACCGTAGATGAACCAGTCCGCCCACGCAGCCCAGCTGTTGTAGCCCTTCCAGGTCCATACGGTCCAGTTCACGCCCTCGGCCTCATACAGCGCAAGGATATCGCCCACCGTGCAGTTGACCCTGCTTTCTTCGGTTTCGGCGGTGGGATGGAATTCCCCGGCATAGAGGGGCACGTTATAATGCAGGGCTTTGGAAGCGTCGATACGGGACTGAAAGCCCTCGATTTTTGAATTATACTGGTGCAGCTGATACACCACGTTCGTCCAGCCCTTCAGGACGGGGTTCGGCAGCTTGCCGATATCCCAGGTACCCATCATGCAGACAACGCGCGCGGGATCCTTCGCGCGGATGGCGCGGTAGGCGTCGTCATACCAGCCGTTGAGCACCGGGTAATTGCGGCGCAGCACGTTCACGTCGCACAGCGGCTCGTTGAGCAGGTCGAACATGGCGACGGCCGCGTTCCCCGCATAGCGCTCCGCCAGCAGCGACCAGATCTCCGTCGCCTGCCTGCGGTATGCTTTCCCCTGCGCGTTCAGATCAAAAAAGTGACAGTTATCCTTCTGCCCGCAGTGGTCCTGCGCGCCCTGGTTTCCGTTGGCGCCGTGGAAATCCAGAATGGCATAGAGGCCGTATTTTCCGCACAGTTCCAGCGCCCGGTCGAGGCGGGAAAAATCCTTTTCGCCCGCGTCGTTCAATATCCACGTGCCGTTGTCGTCGCTCTGGAAGTTGCGGTACCAGAAGGGGATGCGCACGCAGTTGAAGCCCATCCCCGCGATTTCGGCAAAGTCGTATTCGGTGATCCAGTTGTCCCAATAAACGTTATAAAGCTCGTAGGCCTTTTCCGTGCCGAAGCGGGAGATCAGGGTCTCCAGCGTCCGGTGGTCGCCGCGCTTGCCGTTGTCGGCGGGGCAGAACCAATCCTCCTGGATCAGCCAGCCGCCCAGGTTCACGCCGCGCAGCCGCACCTCGTTCCCGTTTGCGTCTACCAGCTTTTCCCCTTCGGTGTGCAGCGGAGAAAGGGCCCCGGCGGACGCCCCGTTCGCAGAGACGAATACCGGCGGCAAAGACGTAAGCAAAAGCAAAAGCGCAACTGCCAGCGAAAGAATTTTCCTGCTGTTTTTCATTTTCATCGTTCTCCCTTCATGAGCCTGTCATGCAATCATTACAGCAAATCGCCGGTGGAAAACTTCCGGATCCAGTCTTTGATGGTGGTGAGTATGGCGCGGAATTTATTGAGCAGCATCTGAAAGCGCTCGGTTACGCTGCCCACGCCCGTGGCCATGCCGAAGGAATAAAGCGACGCGTGATCCACCGCCCCGGCGGCATAATACGAAACGTAGTCCGCGAAGGTGGTGCGCGAAAAGCTGCCGCCGTCGGTTTTCAGACATTCGCCCCACTTTTGCATGATCGCGTCGTAGCTGTCGTTAACGTAGTCGATCTTTTCGATTTTCGAAGAGCCGTACATGAACCAGGGGGAATCGTCCGCATCCGGGCCCGCGCCCTTGTAGGTCCAGGTGGTCCAGCTCAGGCCCCGCTTATTGAAGAGCGAGAGCATATAGTCGAAGGTGGCGACGCCACGGGGGTAGAATTCGCCGATAAGGAAGGGGCTGTTGTAGCCGGCGTTTCTGATCTCGTTTGCCTTGTTCAGCATGGCGGGATTCGATACGTCGTACAGGTGCTCCTGATACACGATATTCTCCCAGCCGTATACGTCGGGGCCGGGGATGGCGTTGGGCGCCCAGATCGCCTCCATGGTGATGATATGGTCCGGATCCGCGGCGCGCACGGCGCGGTAAAGCGCATCCGAAAAATCCCAGAACGCCTGCTGGTAGCTCCTGTCGCGGGTGATGTTGGTGCCCAGCGGCTCGTTCATCAGGTCATACATGGCAACGGCGGGCTCGCCCGCGTAGCGTTTCGCGATCTCGGTCCAGAAATCCAGCACCACTTCCCTGTAACGTCTGCCGGCGGCGGTGTCGTCAAACAGCGACATGGACTTGGATTTGCCGCAGTGGTCGTAGTCGTTCTGATACCCCGGCAGGCCGTGGGCGTCGATGATCAGATACAGGCCGTATTTTCTGCACATGGCGACCACGTTGTCGAGCTCCGAGAAATCGATCTCCCCCGCTTCGTTCCGGTACCACGTGCCGTTGTCGTCGCTCTGGAAGTTCCGGTACCAGACGGGCAGGCGGATCACGTTCATCCCGGCATCCGCCACGTTTTTATAATCGGTCTCGGTGATCCAGTTGGCGCGATAGGTTTTGAACAGCGTTCTGGCAGCATCCTGCCCGAAGCGCGAAACCAGAGCCTGATAGCAGTTTTCCTCCCCCGCGGGGTCGGTAAAGGGGCAGAACCAGTCTTCCATGATCCCCCAGCCGCCGAAGTTTGTGCCGCGGAGGATCACTTCTTCGCCTTTGGCGTTACAGATCTTTTCCCCCTCGGTGTGCAGCAGGTCGCCGCTCCCCACAGGCGTGTAGGCGGGCGCTTCCTCCGCGCCTGCGAAAATTGTCAGCGCCGAAAACGCCGTCAGCAGGGCAAGAAATATGCTCAGCAGTTTTTTACCTTTTTTCATATCGCAACACTCCTTTTTTGTTTCCGCGTTCTATTATATCGGGATTTCCGGTTTTTGGCAAGAGGCTTGCGGTTTTTCATCTTGAAATTTACCGTGGATCCCGCGGACGTTCCAGGCAAAAGAAAACGTCTGCCGCGGGCGTTCAAGCCAACGGCAGACAACCGGTCTCCCTTATTTCACCGTGGCGTGCGCCGCGGCGGAATATCCGCTCACAAAGGTGGAGACGCTCGTTTTGCACACCGCCACGATCTTGTAGTAATAGGTCGTGCCGGGGTACCGGTCGCCGTCGTAATACGCCGCCTTGTATGCGGTCCCAACGTAAACGTAGGCGTTTTTCGTCCCGTTGTAGCGGTAGATATTATACTGCGTCGCGCCGGGGCTCGCCGTCCACGTCAGGCGGATGCCTCTGCTCCCGTAAAGCGCTGCTTTCACGTTCGCGGGCACGGCCGGCACTCCCACCGTTTTCGCGCTTGCCGCGGCGGAGCTCCCGCCCACAAAGGTGGACACGCTCGTTTTGCACACCGCCGTGATTCTGTAATAATAGGTCACGCCGGTGGAAAGCCCCCCGTTGTAAAACGCCGGTTTATAGGCGGTCCCCACGTAAACGTAGGCCTTTTTCGTCCCGTTATAGCGGTAGATATTATACTGCGTCGCGCCGGGGCTCGCCGTCCACGTCAGGCGGATCCCCTTGTTCCCGTAGGGGGCGGCTTTCACGTTTGCGGGCGCGATCGGTTTTCCAACGGTCGTCGTCTTCGCCGCGGCGGACTTCGCGCTCACCAGCGTGATGCCGTCCGCTTTTTTCACCGCGGTAATCCTGTAATAATAGGTCGCGCCGGTGGAAAGCCCGCCTTCGTAAAACGCCGCCTTATACGCGGTCCCCACGTAAACGTAGATCTTCTTCGTTCCGTTGTAGCGGTAGATGTTATACTGCGTCGCGCCGGCGCTCGCCGTCCACGTCAGGCGGACGCCTCTGTTGCCGTAGGGCGCGGCTTTCACGTTCGCGGGCACCGCGGGCGGCTTGCCCGCTTTTGCGCCTGCGGCGGCGGATTGTCCGCCCACAAAGGTGGACACGCTCGTTTTGCACACCGCCGTGACCTTGTAATAATAAGTGACGCCGCGCGTTAACCCGCCGTTGTAGTAGGCCGCCTTATATGCGGTCCCCACGTAAACGTAGGCCTTTTTCGCGCTGTTGTAGCGGTAGATATTATACTGCGTGGCGCCGGGGCTCGCCGTCCACGTGAGCCGGATGCCGGTCTCGCCGTAGGGGGCGGCTTTCACATTTGTCGGCGCCGTCGGCTTTCCTACCGTCGTCGCGTTTGCCGCGGCGGACTTCGCGCTCACCAGCGTAACGCCGTTTGCTTTATACACCGCGGTGATCCTGTAATAATAGGTCACGCCGGTGGAAAGCTTGCCTTCGTAATACGCCGCTTTATATGCGGTCCCCACGTAAACGTAGGCCTTTTTCGTCCCGTTGTAGCGATAAATATTATACTGCGTCGCGCCCGCGCTCGCCGTCCATGTCAGGCGGACGCCTCTGTCGCCGTAGGGGGCGGCTTTCACGTTCGCGGGGACCGCAGGCGTGCGGTCACTGTCGGTTTTTGCGCTCGCCGCGGCGGAGAACGCGCTCAGCTGCGTGCCGCCGTACCCTTTCCCGACAGCGCGGACCTTAAAGTAGCAGGCGGTTCCCGCAGGCAGGCCCTTCACGCTGAAGGAGGTTTCGGCGGTGCTGCCGATATACACGTAATCCTGCTTGTCGTTTTTATACTGATAAACGTAATAGAGATCCGCGTTGTCCACGGCGTTCCAGGCAAGGTTCACGGCGTTTTCCCCCGCGGCGGCCGCTTTCAGGCCCGTGGGCGCGGCGGGCACGATGGAGAAGGGCGCCTCGAAGGTATAATCATACCGCCCGATCCCCTTGACCGTGATGCTGAACGTCCCCATCACGTCATACATATACAGCGAAGCGGCGTAATCCACTCCTTTTTTCAGCAGGTTCCCTTTGCTGTCGCGCACGGTGATGCTGTCCGGCCCGTGCCAGTCGCCGTCGTAGACGAACGTGTCGGGCTCAAGCGTGATGTTGCTGGCCGCGTAGACCGTCTGCGTGTCGGTTTTGCCGCACACCGTGCAGGTGCAGAACGCCTCGCCGTTTTCGGTGGCGGTGGCGTATTTGCGGATCACGCCCGTGTCCCAGTTGTGGAAGGCCGGCGTGAAGGCGCCGGGGTTCTGCGGATCCACCTTATAGAGCACCGTTTTGCCCTCGCAGCCCGCATACCACGTTACGTAACCGTCGGAAGTCAGGATCGGCTGGCAGTCGGACAGCCGCGCCTCCAGCGTATAGATCTGCGTCTGCGCCGTACCGGATCCGTCCAGGCACACCGCGCGCACCACGTTGGATTCATTGCCGGCGTTGTATTCTTCCCAAAGAAGCAGGAACCGATCGGCGGCGACCTTTACGAGCTGCGGGGTCCGGACCCGGATCCCGTCGCTGCTTGTATAGTTCGTGATACGGCGGAACGTGCTTTCGTTTTCCGCCATCGATTTGGGGGAGGAGATCACGAACACGTTAAACTGCCTGTCTCCGCCGGAATCGGTAAAATGACCGTAATCACCCGTTTGATCGTCGATCGAGCCGGCCAGCAGCACTCTGCTGTCGGAAAGCGCCATACCGCCCAGCGTCGCGCCGGTGGAATTGATTCCGGTATCGCCCGGGAAATAAAGGGGGATCAGATAGCTGACGTTGCTGGCCGGAACGGCGGAAACGGGAAATCTGTTGATCGAAAACCCGCGGGGATGGGCGTCGCCGTGATCCGCGCGGTAAACGTACGAGCCGTCGGTGCAGATAAACTGATTAAAGGAATGGCTCACATATCCGTAGTAGCTGATGTTCATTACACCCGAATATCTGTCCACGATCTGCATTGCGCTTTCATCCACGCAGAAATACATGTTCGCCTGATGATGGAGACCGTCGGACGACTGGTACATCTCGTGGCAGGTCTCGATAAACAGCTTGCCGCCGGCTTCCGTCATACGCAAAGAACCCGCGTCAAACGGGATATACGTGTTTTCGCCGTAGGCGGAGGCGCTGCCCTGCCGCTGCCAGCTTTTGGAATACTTTACAACGCGCAGGACCTCAACACCGTTGGACTCATCGGGATTTTTCTGCCCGAACACAAGAAAATAGGCATCCTTCCCCGCATAGAATCCGCCGAACAGCGGCAGCTCAGACGCGATCGTCCGGTCGGACTTTTTGACCGTACCGTCCGCGGAATAGGTCTCGATCAGAACGGCGGAATCATTTTGCGCTTCCACGCGCGTCAACGTACCGTCCGCGTTTTCCGTCAGGTAGGAATACACGTTCCCGGCGCGGATTCTGTAATCGTTGGCCGACGCGTTTTCGGTCTCCTGCCCCGAAAGCTGCACGGCGTTTTTACCTGCGGCAAAACCGCAGACCGCAAAGACGCAGCAGAGCGCCACGGCAACAAACACACAAAAAATCGTTTGTTTCGCTCGTTTCAGTTTCATTTTCATTTTTCCCTTTCTTATTGTTTCAGGATCCTGTCCTTTATTTACCATAATATTTCAAAAAGTCGCCGCGGCGTTCCTGCCGCCGGAACCGGTAGCCCTGCGCGATCATCAGATCTCCCTTCAGCGCCACTAAATTCACGTCCGAGCGCATGGCGACGGCGATCTGCTGCACGTCGTAGCCCCGTTCGCAGTAATCGAGGAATTCCCCGTCGTCCAGCATGAGCTGCGCGGCAAACAGGTTCGCCTCATACTCCCGGCGGTTGTTCGCCATGTCAAAGAGCCGGAATTCCTCAAAGCCGCCCGCCTTCACCGCCTCCGCCCTGTGCAGCCGGTCGTGCCCCAGCTCGTGCGACAGCACCACGCGCGCCTCGTCCTCGCTCATATCCTCGTTCAAAAAAACGACACCCACGCGGCTGATGACCTTATACGCGCCTTTCTGACGGCCGAATCCGCAATACCGGATCAAAACCCCGATCCGGCGGGCGATCAGGAAGGGATCCCGGGTCCCGCAGGTTTCAACCAGCCGGTTCGCCTTTGCCGCGATCTCCGAAGCCGCATACGCCAAATCCCTTTCGCCTCCATCCGTTGTTCCTTTTTTTGTGTCTCTTTATAAAGCATAGCCCCTTTACCGTCCGTTTTTCAGGACTGTCCGGGCTTTTTCTGATAATCGTTCCGCGTGAACTTCTCCCGCGCGATCTTTTTTGCCTCCCAATAGGCGTCCTGCACCGCGCGCAGAAAGGCGTCCATATCCTCCTCCGCCAGCTCGCCGCCGGCGAACAGGCCCGTGACCTCCCGCATCAGCGCCTGCGCTTCCTTTTTGCCGCGGGAGCCGTAGGCCGCCTGCGCCCCGGCGATGAAATCGTCGTTTTCGTTATGTAAATAGTCCGGATCCACGCCCAGAAGGTCGGCCAGCGTTTTATACACCTGCCTGTCTTTGGGATAGGTTTTTCCGATTTCGTAGTTGCTGATGGTGTTGATCCCGAGCCCCGCCTGTTTCGCCAGCGCCGCCTGTGAAAGCCCCAGCTGCTGCCGGTGAAATTTGAGTTTTTCCCCAAAGGTCATATTTACCCCGCCTTCCACAAAATAATTGTGTTTTTTTCGTTTGAGGGATTGACATTCACAACTGACTTGTGTATAATGTGAATTAACAAATGAATTGTGAATTCCAACTATCATTATACTTTCATTTGCAAATAATGTCAAGTCATTTATAAAATACCTACCGTTTATTTCAGAAGGAGCGTTGCAGCATGGTGCGCAGAAAGGTATATGTAACAGTGGACGCGGAACACAGGCCGGACGGGAGCTGCCGTCCGATCTCCATCCGTTTGGCGAACGACAGGCTCTACCCCATCGACAAAATTTTGCAGATCTGCCGCGCCGCCTCGGAGGTGGGCGGCCGGGGCGTCCGCTACCGCGTGCGGATCGGTTCCCACGAAACCCTGCTTTTCGACGAACAGAACGGCAAGTGGTTCGTGGAAGCGAAGTTCGGCTGAAAAAGGCTGAGGTCAGTCGATCTCGATCTTAAAACAGACGGGTTCGTCGCCGCATATCCGCCCGCCGGCATGAACGGTCAGCGCCGCTTCGGTGCGGTCAAAGGCAAGGGGCTCCCCTGTGCCGAGCAGGGTAACGCGGCGCACGATCCAGTCGTGCGGCACCCGCTTCCTGAGCGAAGCGATCACGGCGTCCCTGCCGTCCGGCCGCATCTGGAAGGCGTAGATCGCCCCGTTTTTATAGGTAAAACGGAAATCCCGGGCTGTGAACTGCTTTTCGTCCCCGTCCTTGAAAAATCCGGCTTCGTTGTTCACGCCGCCCTCGCCGAAGCGCCGCCACACGGTGGTCCCGTAGATGCCGTCGCCGTTCTTTTTCAGCCACGCGCCGACGTCTTTCAGCACGGCGGTCTCTTCGTCGGTGATCGTGCCGTCCGCGCGGGGGCCCACGTTCAGGAGCAGCATCCCGTTTTTGCTGACGATATCCACGAGGTCGCAGATGATCTGCCGGCCGCTTTTGTAGGTGTTGTCTTTGCGGTAGCCCCAGGATTCCTTCCCGATGGCGGTGTCCGTCTGCCACGGCACAGGAGAGATCCCGGTCAGCGCCCCGCGCTCCACGTCGAAGGTGGCGACGGTGGGCGGGAAAGCCTCGTGCTTATAGTTGACGGTGACTTCGGCCCCCCATTCCTCCGCCCGGTTGTAGTAATAGGCGCAGATCTTTTTAAGATACGGCTTGAAGGTGTGATTGTGGATCCACCAGTCGAAATATAAGATCCGGGGTCGGAATTTGTCGATCAGCTCGCTTGTTCGCACCAGCCAGTCCTCCAACCAGTCCTCGCTCGCGCCCGTGGCGTAGGTATCCGCGGTGGTGATATGGAGCGCCCGGCTGTCAAATTCCGGACAGTATACGGCGGGGCCGTAAAGATCCGCGTAGGCCGGGTCGTTCACGTCGCTGTCGAAGGTCCTGCCCATATTCATAAAAAAGTAGTGCTCCGCCCGGTGCGTGGAGGCGCAGAAGGTCAGTCCCCGTTTTTCGCAGGCGGCCTTCAGCTCGCCGATCACGTCGCGGCAGGGGCCTGTTTTTTTCGCGTTCCAGCGGTTGAAAGCGGTGTCGTACATGGCATAGCCGTCGTGGTGCTCGCAAACGGGCGTCACAAAGCGCGCTCCGCTCTCGTAAAAAAGCGCCGCCCAGGCGTCCGGGTCGAATTTTTCCGCTTTGAACATGGGAATAAAATCCTTGTAGCCGAAGTCCTTCTGGTCGCCGTAGGTTTCCCTGTGATGCCTGAACTCCCGGCTGTTTTTGTCGTACATGGAGCGGGGATACCACTCGTTGCCGAAGGCGGGCACGCTGTAGACCCCCCAATGGATAAAGATCCCGAATTTGCCGCGGTAATACCAGTCCGGCGTTTTGTGCCCCGAAAGCGAAGCCCAGTCGGCCTTGTACCTCCCGTTTTCGATCACCGAATCGATCTCTTTCAGATACGCTTCTTTTGTGGTTGGCGTCGTCGTTGGCATTGTCGTTTCCTCCGTAGCGCGGCGTTGATTTTGATTTTATTATAAAAGACGGCGGCGGATTTGTCAACGAGACGGATCGTCGAAAGTCGAAAGAATCAAAGGAAAACGCCTGCGCGTTTTGAATTGTATTGCGAGAAGCCTTGCTGACAGAATAATTTCAAATAAAACAAATGTCCTCAGCAAAGCATTCTTTCAACCGGCGACTGTCGACAGAGATATTTTCGCGCGTATGAAAAAAGTATTTGTATTCTGCGCGGGAATGTTGTATACTGTAATAAGACGGTTCCCGCCCCGCGGCGGGCTGCCGAAGTGAAAGGAGGAAGGCGGTTTGGCTCAAACATACTCCGTCTCGCTCAAAAAGGTCATCAAAGACAACGCGCTGGAGATCCTCTCCACGCCCAAAGACCCGTCCCAGCTCTACGTGACCTCCAAGGACGTGAACCGTCCGGGCCTGATCTTAACGGGGAACGACCGCTTTTTCGACCCCAAACGGATCCAGTTTCTGGGCCTGAGCGAATTCGCGTATCTCAACGACCTCACCCCGGCGCAAAGGACCGAGAGCCTCGAGCGCTTTTTATCCACCCATCCGTGCTGCGTGGTGATCACCCGCGGGCTGGAGCCCATGGAGGAGCTGATCCCGCTGGCGTTGAAATACAAGGTGCCGGTGCTGCGCTCCAACGACGCCACCTCCGGCTGCATGAGCGCCGTTATCTCCTATCTCGGCGTGGAACTGGCGGAACGCATCACCCGCCACGGCGTGCTGGTGGAGGTCTACGGCGAAGGCATCCTCATCGTGGGCGATTCGGGCGTGGGCAAAAGCGAAACGGCGGTGGAGCTCATCAACCGCGGCCACCGGCTGATCGCGGACGACGCCGTGGAGATCCGCCGGGTCTCCTCCAAAAGCCTGGTGGGCACGGCGCCCGACAATATCCGCCACTTTATCGAGCTCAGAGGCGTTGGCATCATCAACGCCCGCAACATCTTCGGCATCGGCGCGGTAAAGGTCACCGAAAAGATCGACATGATCGTCCAGCTCGAGCAGTGGAACGAGAAAAAGGTCTACGACCGGCTGGGGCTGGAGGACGAATACATGGAGGTGCTTGGCATCAAGATCCCCGTGACCACCGTCCCCGTGAAGCCCGGGCGGAACCTGGCCATCATCATCGAGACCGCGGCCATGAACAACCGGCAGAAGCACATGGGCTACAACGCGGCCAAGGAGCTGATGACAAGCCTCGGCATGGCGGAGGAAGAAGACGACAGTGAAAACGTGCTGGAAGTCTGGCACTGAACGATATTGTTTCGGAACAAATCATAACATAACGGAGGAACTGCTTATGTACAGAATCGGCGTGGACCTCGGCGGCACCAACATCGTCGTCGGGATCATCAACGAAGAAAACAGGATCATTGCGAAGGCGTCGCGCAAAACCAACGCCCCCCGGGCGGCGGAAGGCATTTTTGACGACATCGCCGACGCGATAAAAGAAGCGATGGCAACGGCAAAGATCACGAAAGAAGACGTGCTCTCGGTGGGCGTCGGCACCCCCGGCTCCGTGAACAAAGAAGACGAGCTCATCGAATTCGCCAACAATCTGGGCTTTGATAACGTCCCCGCCTACCGGATGCTGCGGGAGCGCACCGGCTTTGAGAAAGTGTATTTCGACAACGACGCCAACTGCGCGGCGCTGGGCGAAGCGGTGGCAGGCTGCGGCAAGGGCGTGAAGAGCTTTGTGATGATCACCCTCGGCACGGGCGTCGGCAGCGGCATCATCGTGGGCGGCAAGCTGGTTACAGGTCTCAACTACGCCGCCGGCGAAATGGGACACACGGTCATCAAGTATAACGGCCTGCAGTGCAACTGCGGGCGCAAGGGCTGCTGGGAGAAATACTCCTCCGCCACCGCCCTGATCCAGCAGACCGTTGACGCCATGCGCGAAAACACCGATTCCCTGATGTGGGAGCTGGTGGATAACGACGTTTCCCGCGTGAGCGGCCGCACCGCTTTCGAGGCGGCCCGCCGGGGCGACGTGGCGGCCAGAGCCGTGGTGAACCAGTATATCGCCTACCTCGGCTGCGGCATCAGTAACGTGGTCAACATCTTCCAGCCCGATATGGTATGCGTGGGCGGCGGCATCGGCAACGAAAAAGAAAACCTGCTGGTCCCCACCCGCCGGGTGCTGGCAAGCGAACGCTATTCCATCCACGCCAAAAAGCAGACGGAGCTGGTATCGGCGGAGCTGGGCAACGACGCGGGCATCATCGGCGCCGCGCTGCTGGACGAATAACGGCGGAAAAACCAACCGGAATTTGAAATGATGAAAAATTAACGATGCATGATGAATGATTTCGGAAGAGCTTTCGCTCTTAAATGATATTGCTGCCGCAGGGAATGCCTGATTTTCAAGCGTTACTTCCTGTTTCTCCGGCAGGAATTCAATCCAGAATTATTCATTTTTCATCCTTCATCATTCATCGAATTTGCTCCGCAAATTCTGATTTTTTTCCGAATTAAAATCGCGAAAGGAACCGGGCGCGGCGAACAGCCGCGTCCCCAAACAAATATGACGCAGCTTTACGAAAGCTTTTCCCTTTACATGAAAGACTATCCCTGCGAGATCCTGGCGGAGGAACCGCTGAAAAACCACTGTTCCTTCAAAATCGGCGGTCCCGCGGAGGTCCTGTTTATCCCGAAGAACGAAAAAGCCCTGATCGCCGCCATCCGCTACTGCAACGAAAACGGCGTCCGGCTCACCATTCTCGGCAACGGCAGCAACGTGCTCATCAGCGACGCGGGGCTCCGGGGCGTGGTGGCCAAGCTCATGGGCGGGCTTTGCGACCTTATTTATCTCGGCGACAACGTGATCGCCGCGGGCGCGGGCGTTTCACTGAAAAAGGTGTGCGTGCTGGCAAAGGAAAAATCCCTCACGGGGCTGGAATTCGCCTACGGCATTCCCGGCAGCGTGGGGGGCGCCGTGTATATGAACGCGGGCGCCTACGGGGGCGAGCTGAAGAACGTGCTGCTCTCGGTGCGCAGCGTCTCGCTGGACGACGGCAGCGTAAAAGAAACGCCCATCGACGATATGGAATTCGCCTACCGCAACACCCCCTTTATGAAAAACCGCCGGGTGGTCACAGCCGCCTATTTCAGGCTGGAGCCCGGCGATCCGGAGGCCATCGCCGCCCGTATGAACGAGCTGATGGCAAAGCGCAAGGCAAGCCAGCCGCTGGAATATCCCAGCGCCGGCAGCACCTTCAAGCGGCCGAAAGCGGGCTATGCCGCCGCGCACATCGACCAGTGCGGCCTCAAGGGCTACCGCGTGGGCGGCGCCGAAGTGAGCAAAAAACACGCGGGCTTCGTGCTGAACGTGGATAACGCCACCTTCGCGGACGTGAAAACGCTGATGGCGGACGTTCAAAAAACCGTGCTGGAAAAAGACGGCGTTCTGCTGGAGCCGGAAGTGGAGATACTGGAATAAAATGTCATTCGCAGCCGAAGTCAAACAAGAGCTTTTACAATGCGTTCCCGCCCCCTGCTGCGAGAACGCGCAGAACGCGGCGCTGCTGCTGTTCGGCAGGATGTTTTCCGCCGGCGAGCTTTCTCTGCTGACCGAAAACGCCGCGGTCGCCGAAGCCTACGCGGCAGCCGTGCGGTATTTTTCGGGCGTAACGCCCGGGATCGAGCATACGAAGGGCGGCAACTGTAAAATCGACGTCACCGACAGAGTGGTCACGGAAGCGGCCGCCGCTGAGGTGGGCGTTTTTCTGCGCGCCGGAAAAAAACGGCTCCGGCCGGACGCCTTCGAAAAGCTCTGCTGCCGTGAGAGCTTCCTGCGGGGCGTGTTCCTTGTCTGCGGCACGGTCACCGATCCCGACAAGGATTATCATCTGGAGTTTTCCGCCCCCTCGGGCGGCCTCGCGGAGGATCTGACCGCCCTGTTGGAGGCGGTGGGCCGCGCGCCGCGGCAGATGACCCGTCACGGCGCGCACGTGGTGTATCTGAAAAACAGCGAGGAGATCGAGGATCTGCTGGGTTCCCTCGGCGCCACCGAAACCGCCATGCAGGTGATGGGCGCGAAGATGTATAAGGATATCCGCAACACCATCAACCGCAAGGTGAACTTCGAAAACGCCAACCTCGCCCGCTCCATGGCGGCGTCCAACCGCCAGTATAACGCCATCTGCGTCATCGAGCGGAAACAGGGCCTCAAAAGCCTGCCGGAGGATCTGCGGGTACTGGCGCAGCTGCGGCTGGAGAACCGGGAGGCCGGCACCGCGGAGCTGGCGAAAATGCTGCCCGAGCCCCTCACCGTTTCGGGCGCGAACCACCGGTTCCACCGGATCCAGAAGATCGCGGAAAAACTGGAAGAAAACGAATAAACCGCAAATCTCAATCTGCGGAAAAAGGAAGCATTATGGAAATACAGAACAAACCCCTCGTTTCCCCGGCGGATTTCGGGGCTTTCCCCGAAAAGGTGCAGACCGTATGCCGGGCGCTCTCCGACATGGGGATCCCCTTCACGGGGATATCCCACGACCATGCCGACACCATTGAAGCCTGCAAGGAGATCGAAGCCGCGCTTGGCGCCCCCATCTGCAAAAACCTCTTTTTGTGCAACCAGCAGAAAACGAATTTTTATCTGCTCATCATGCCGGGGGACAAGCCCTTCAAAACAAAATACCTCTCCAAACAGATCGGCTCGGCGCGGCTTTCCTTCGCCGGGGCGGACGCCATGGAACGGCTGCTGAACGTCTCCCCCGGTTCCGTGAGCGCGTTGGGGCTGTTTTTCGACACGGAAAAACAGGTGCGCTTTCTGATCGACAGGGATCTGCTGGCGGAGGACTTCTGGGGCTTCCATCCCTGCCTCAACACCGCCACGCTGAAAATCGCCCGCGGGGACGTAACGGACGTGTTCCTGCCGCGGCTGGGAATCGAACCCACTGTGGTGGACCTGCCTGCGGAATAAAAACGCAAATATCACCGTCCGGTGCGATATTATATCATAAAAACACTGATTTCGCAAATCATTTCACTGTACCTTAATATAATGTTACAATAATAAAGTAAATAAATATCAGGAGGTCTTTTTTTATGAAACTCGATCGTAGCGCTCTGAAAGCAAGAGCGCGGCAGCAGTTAGGCGGCAACATCTTTGAGAACAACTGGGTCAACGCCCTGCTGTTCAGCCTGTTTGTTTACGCCATCGAGACGGCGGCAGGCGTGCTGGCCTTTATCCCCATGTGCGTTTTCCTGCTGGGCGGCCCCATGGAATACGCGTCGGCAAAAATGTATACCGCTGCGGCAAGAGGCAAGATCCGCAGATTTGATCTGAAAGAGCTGAAAAGCGGCTTCCGTGATGATTTCGGCGGCAACTTTATCCTCTATTTCCTGCTCACCATCATCCTCTGCCTGTGGTGCCTGATCCCGATCGCGGGCCCGTTCATCGCCATCTACAAGGGTCTCGGCTACGGCATGGTGTTCTACATCAAGGCGGATCATCCGGATTATAACTGGAAGCGCTGCTTCAAAGAGAGCGAGGCCATGATGGCCGGTCAGCGCGGCAGCCTTTTCATCCTGAACCTTTCCTTTATCGGCTGGATCATTCTTGCGAGCCTGATCCCGTTTGTAGGTATTTTCTTCCTGCTTCCCTACATGAACCTCTCCAACGCCCACTTCTATGCCGCGCTCCGCGCGCAGTTTGAAGCCGCCGGCGGCCCCCGTCAGTTCGACGCCATGTTCGCGCCCGCCGCGCCGCAGGGCCAGCCCCCCATGGGCGCGCCCCGTCCGATGAACGGCCAGCCTCCTATGGGCGCACCCCGCCCGGCCTACGGCCAGCCTCCCATGGGCGCACCCCGCCCGGCCTACGGCCAGCCCCCCATGGGCGCACCCCGCCCCGTAAACGCGCAGCCTCCCGTGGGCGCGCCTCATCCCGTGAACGCGGCTCCGACCGCCGCTCCCGTTCAGCCGCAGGCGCAGCCCGCTGCCCCCGCACAGCCCGCTGAGCCGGAAGCTCCCGCAACGGAGAACAACGAGCAGTAACCGGCGTAAGCGTATAAAAACAATGTTTTTGCAGGAGAATTGCAGGTCGATTCTCCTGCGCTCTCTTTTCAGAGCAGAAAGGCCGATCCCGTATGAAAAGATGTATCAACTGCGGGCAGACGCTCGACAACAGCGTGAAATTCTGCCCCGCCTGCGGCGCGCAGCAGGGGGAATACGATCGCCCGCAAAACGGCCCTGTTTACGCTGAACAGGGGTACGGCGGCCCCGGGCAGCCCTACGCCCCGCCGCAGCAGCCCTACGTTGAACAGCAGCCCTATCCGCCCGCGCCGCAATACGAGCCGCAGCAGCAGTATTACGGGCAGAACCCTTATGAACCCGCGCCGCCTTACTATCCGCCCGTGGCCCCGGACAACGGAAAAGCCACCGCCGCGCTCGTGTTTGGTATTTTAAGCATGGCGGGAATATTTTTTCCGGTCATTCCGCTGTCTAATTTCGTGATGCCGCTTCTGGCCGTCATTTTCGGCATTATCGGCAGAAAAGAATGCGAAGAAGGCCACCCCAAACGCAGCTCCGCCACCGCCGGCATGGTGCTCGGCATCATAAAGCTCCTGATCGTCGTTGTTTTCATTATCCTGCTGATCACGGCTTTCAGCACCGTGGTGGCGCTGCTGAGCAATTATCCGTTTATGGAAGAGATCCTCGACGCGCTGGAAGAAGTGTTCGGCGACCTGTTTTAATACCGCGCCGTTTTTGAAACGGGACTGTAAACAAGAAAGCGGCTTCGCCGCATCGCGGCAAGCGCTTTCGTATACGCCATTGCCGTGCCCGAAGGGCAAATCGGCAGGCATAAAAATCTTTTTTGTTTAACAGGAACAGTCAATTTGCCTTTGTCCGGCGGAGAAGTTTCCTGTTAAACAAGAAAGCGGCTGCGCC
>CACZOP010000095.1 GCA_902782845.1 Oscillospiraceae bacterium
CGCGACAATATTTACGAGGGGAAATACGAATGCGCTCTGCGCAGCGGCGCAGCCGCTTTCTTTTTTCAGAAATCCTGTTATCCTCAGGCGCCGGTATTATTCGCTGATGAGAATTCCGTATTTCAGAAGCTGATCGAAAAAAGCATGTGCGTCCTGTGCGGCGATCTCGTCGCTGATTTCAAAATGCCGGGCAAGATCCGCAGTGGCAGCGTCGACGTCGGCGCCGTTTGAAATCTCATCCATAAGAAAGGCGCCGGTTTCCGACAGTGTAAAGATACCGTTGAATTCTTTTGTTTTTTCGCCAACAGGCATCAGCAGCGTTTCACCGCAAACCCGTCTGCATATAAAATCTTCACTCAGCCTTAACATCCGGCTCCTCCTTCTCGAGGCGCGAAAGCGCCATGGCAATACTGCGACTCATTTCACACAAATAGGGCGGCGCTTTTGAAAAATCTCCGGTTTCCGCAAAACAGGCCGCAGGGCAAACACAGCATACGGGACGCAAACGGCAGGTTGTGCATTTTGCGGGCATACGCACCGTTTTCATCAAATCGCGCGTTTTTTGCCAACAGAAGCCAAAGCCCTCGTCCCTGACGTTTCCCGCCGACAAAGGAATCATCCCGCACATCAGCATTTCGCCGGATGCGCTGATCCAATACGCCGTATGCCCCGCGCGGCAGCGGACGCCCTCGCCGGGAGCCCCCGCTTCATCGCAATCCTTGGCCGCCAGCCGCGCAAGCTGCTCCGCCGACAGTTTTAACTGTTCGTTTTTTCCGCGCAGCAAATCCCAATACACACGCAGACTTGCGGCGTCGGAAGGCGCGAGCCTTGAACAAGGAACAGGCTTCCCGGATTTTCTGACCGGCGGATACATATATACAGACGTCTGACAATGCAGCTCCAATTCCCGCACCAGATCGACAAGCTGACGATAGCGGTCGGCGTTGTTTTTGGTAAAGGACACGTTAAGTTTTACCTGCACGCCGGCGTTCTTCATGCGGCGGATATTCGACACGACCTGCGCATAGGCGTTTACGCCGCATTGACGTAAATATCCTTCTTCGGAATCAGCATAGAGAGAAATATTCAGGCGCATCGGCGGATTTTTTTCAAAAAGCGCAGCGATCTCATCTGTGATCAACGACCCGTTGGTGTTGATCGAGATCATCAGCCCCAGTTTTTTCAAACCGGTATAGATCTCTGTAAAATCCCGCCTGATCAGCGGTTCGCCGCCGGTCAGAAGCACGAAGACGGTGCCCGCGTCGGCGGCCTGTTTCCCGATCTCCAGCCATTGCTCAGCCGTTAATTCATCCGCAGCGCAGGACGCCTGATCCGCATCGTGGATATAACACATTCCGCAACTGAAGTTGCAGCGCGAAGTCAGCTCAAACGAACCCGCGACCGGCACGCCGAGCTTTCTGCCGACAGCGTGCAGCTTCCTTGATAACGGCGGTTCCGCCGCCGATGTAACAGCCTGCAATTCGTTCATAGTAATCTTCCGTTATAATAGAAATAGTTAAGAAATATCAAGCGCCTGCGCGAGCGCTTCGACCGCGCCCGCATCAGGGCGGCAGAGCAGCCGAAGACAACGCTGCTGTGACGCGACGCGTTCAGCGAAGGTAATAGCGCGGTCTTTCGCCGCAGCGTCTTCGGCGGTATACGTAACACAACCGATCAAGCGTGTAAAGCTCTCTATCGGCGTTATAGACATCGCCGCGTTTTGCGCGCTTTTTTCCGGAAATACGATCGCTTTGATCGGACGGCACGTGTTGACGCACAAACGGGAAGAACCGCAGAAGGGAACGCCGTAGGCGAACGCCCCGTTTTCCGTTTCACGGATCACGACACGGTCCCCATTGATCACAACCGCATTTTTATAAGTATTCCATAAATGCGCCTGTGTGGATTTTCCCTGCCGTTTCGGCCCCGCGAACAGGATTCCATCGGGGCCGACGCCGATAAACGACGCATGGATAACGGCGGCGGCATTTTCAAGGAAAAAATCGGGTAAACCGATCGCGTCAAACAGCATCGTATCCCATAACGGCCCGCTGTAATCTATATATAACGTCATCTGCGCCCCGTGCCTGACCGCGCAGGCGTAAGGGATATGCTCCAACCGCGCCGCATCCGAGTAGAAGGTATAGTCGTATACCGTTCCGTCGGAAACAAGCCTGCTGCGGTGATTGGTACGATAAACCCGGACGCCCTCCGGCTGCGGCAGCGGTTGCCGCAAAACACGGACCGTCAGATCCGGCATCCCCTCATTCTCTGCGCGGAATAAAGGGAAAAAACCCGCGTCGCCGATCGGTTCGTCCGATTCCATTCGCAAGCAAAACCCGCCTGCAAGATAGCTTTTATTCATCATAAGTCACGAATACCACTTTGCTTGACCGGGCATGGATATTACCGGAATCGACCTGTGTAAGCTCTCCCGCTGGGATATCGCCCAAGGACGCCCGATAAGTGATCCCGCCGAAAAATCCGTCGTCATCCGTATTTTTATAATACACATATACGTTGGTAAGCGTGTCGTTGGTCAGGTTTTTTGCGTTGATGAAGCCGTCTGTGTATGTGATCTCGACCGTTTCGAGATGCACTGTGGGCGCTTCCTGAAAAACAGCGCAGTTGTCAAGCGTTGAAGAAACGATCTCCCCGTCAGAAAACGGCGCCTTATCTTCACAGAGTACGGTCATCGTTGCGTTTGCGAAAAGCGTTGACGCCGCAAACCGATACTCGCTGCCGTCGGCTGTTTTTATCGAAAACCGAAGGTATTGATAATGCTCGGCAGAGCTGTTCAAAAGACGAACGGCGCAGATGTCCTCACAGACGTCATTGCTGCCGTCTTCCACATACGCGCCGCTGTAAGAAAAGATTTCTGTAATATACAACCCGTCGGCAAGCGTCATGGCGTCGGTTTTTGAAGATCCGTCCGCCGTTTTGCTCTGCCCGGAATTGTCTTGACTGTCGCCATGATCCGCACAAGCCGTCATGCAAAAAAGAAGAGATAAAACAATACAGAAAATGCCGAACAGCCGTTTTTTCATCGGGATTCCTCCGTTAATATCGGAACAATACCCCGGCAATCAGGAGCCGAAAATATTGCTCCCTGCTGTAGGTACATGATAGCAAACGTAAAAATCGTCGTTGGTCCAATCGCAACCGATATCGTTAGAGAATACTGTCTCGCCCCATTCCGGGATCAGGATCGGACAGAAAAACTCTGCAAAAGAACTATCAAAAGAGCACCCTGCCGAAAGCTCAGAGTTCATTGATAATTCTTGAAATGCAATTATCGGTTTTACATACTTTTTAGCCATCGTTACCCTGCAAAAAAACCAAAAAAATTAAAAATACCTATCCTCTCATTAATAAATTATATCATAAAGATTTGCAATATGCAATAGTATAATTCTAATAATCGCGACAACAATTAAAAAAACAAGTAACCTATATGCAAGAATATTTTATTATTAGAAATAACACATAAAACGGACATCTATTATGAACAAATCGCTCAATTCCGAAAAACAGATCAGACCAACGTCTCCAATCCGACGGCGGCCCGTAAGATCAGACGCGCGTCCTCCGCGGAGATCGTGCCGTCTTTGTTTACATCTGCTGCAAGGAACGGCCGGGTCCCGGGCTGATAATTCTCCAGGCCGACGGCTGCGCGCAACGCGAGTCTGGCGTCTTCCGCCAGAACAGAGCCGTCGTTATCCACGTCGCCCAGCAAAAACGCGGGCTGTCTGAAGGGAGACAGGTTTTCGTTATTGATCCCGATGGCGATCGCGTTCCACGCTTCTTCCGTACCTTCATATTTTACGTCATTGATCGTATGGCATCCGTAAAACGCGCCGTCGTCGATATTTTTCATGGACGTGGGGATCTCCACCGAGGAAATACCAACACAGTTCCTAAACGCGCCCTCCCCGATTTCGGCGACGCCTTCTTCGATCACAAGCGAATCCGCGTGATAGCAATTATAGAAAGCAAATTGCCCGATCTCGGGAACAGAACCGGGAACACGGATCGAACGCAGTTGATTGCACTCATAAAACGCAAATCCGTCCAGCACGTTCAGCGAATCCGGCAGATCCGCTTTTTCCAGCAGAACGCATTCCATAAACGCATGGTCCCCTAACGACCGAAGCCCATTGGGGAACTGTACCTCTTTCAACGCCGCGCAGCCGCGGAACGCGTGCGCTCCGATCTCAACCAGACCTTCGGGCAACGTAAGATCGTCCAGCGCCGCGCAGCCGTAAAAGCAATAAGACGGAACCGTGGTGATCTTTTCGGGGATATGCACCGATTTCAGCAAAGCGCATTCGGCGAACGCATAGACACCGATAGATTCCAATGCAGACGGCAGATCCGCCTTTTCGAGCTTACCGCACCGATAAAAAGCGTGGTTGCCGATCTGCTGAAGGCCTTCGGGAAGCGATACTTCTTTGAGTTCCCTGCAATCGCGGAACGCATGCGCGTCGATCACCGTCAATCCATCGGGGAGCGTGAGTTCGGAAAGCGCCTCGCATCCGTAGAAGCAATACTGCGGGACTGCCGCAATCTTTGCGGGCACGTGCGCTTCTTTCAGCGACGCGCATTCGGCAAACGCAAACGCGCCGAGCTCCTCCAACGTTTCCGGCAGATCAACCCGCGCCAGAGAACCGCACTGATAAAAGCAATGGTTCCCGACGCCGACAAGACCTTCGGGCAGCGGCGCTTCTTTCAACGCGGAGCAGCCGCGGAACGCAGCTCTTCCCAGATTCTTCAGTCCGGAGCCGAAGGAAACGGCTTCCAGCGCTTCACAGTCGGCGAATGCAGAACCGCCGATATCCGTAACGGTATCCGCAAGCGAGACGCTCTTCAACGTTGGGATCGAGCCAAACGCGTTGGCGGCAACGCTCGTAACGCCTTCCCCGATCACAACCGCGCGGATCTCGCCCGCCCCGATCCAGGGCGCCGGTGTATACTGGTGCATCTGACCTTCTCCGCTGACAGTCAGGCGACCGTCGTCGTCGAGCGTCCAGAACAGGTTTTCGCCGCATTTTCCCGATTTCGACGCAGCAAAAGCGGAAACGCAAAGGGAAAAGGTCAACAGTAAGACACAAACAATTGATAATAACTTTTTCATTTTCTTCCTCCGGGAACAAGCTTTTTTCGGTATATTCTATTCAAACGGGGCCGGTTACGCCCGCGTTTTTTACACTGGTTCAAAATAAGTGTCGGGATGCGCCGGATCAAACCGTTCGTTTGCCCACATCAGCGTTATCAGCTTTTCGGTCTGCGAAAGATTCTCTATGCTGTGCGTATAGCCCGGCAGCATATGCACTGCCGTTGGCCGGTCGCCCGACACACGGAATTCGAGCACGTCGGTTCCCCCAACCGCCCGTTGGCGGATCAGAGCCTCGCCGGATACTACAATAAAGAACTCCCACTTACTGTGATGCCAGTGCTGCCCTTTGGTGACGCCGGGATTGCTCACGTTCACCGAAAACTGCCCGCAGCTGCCGGTTTTCAGACATTCGGTAAAGCTGCCGCGCGCATCCGCGTTCTGTTTGAGGGGGAACGCCGCTTTTTCTGCCGGCAGATAAGACAGATACGTGGAATAGAGCTCCTTTTCAAGAGATCCTTCCGGCAGATCGGGCACCACGAGCGTTTCGGGCTGTGAAGCGAACCTGTACAAAAGCGACGCGATCTCGCCGAGGCGTACCTCGTGGGGTTTTCCCGCGACATAATAATTCTCCGTATCCGCCGGCATGAACGCATCCCCCGCCGCGGCCTTTTGCGCACGGCCCTCCAGCGCGTCCAACAACCCCCCGACAAGATCGTCGATATACAGCAGCGACAACGACGTTTCGGGATCATTCACCGTGATGGGCAGATCGTTCGCGATGTTATGGCAGAAGGTTGCCACCACGCTGTTATAGCCCGGACGGCACCATTTTCCGAAAAGATTCGGAAAACGGTAGATCATAGCCCCTGCGCCGGTTTCGGCAGCGTATTCCAGCAGAACGCGCTCTGCAGCGGCCTTGCTTTCGCCATAGGGAGATCCCGCATAACGGCCGACGAGAGAGGCCTGCACGGAAGACGACAGCATTACAGGGCAGCGGTTCTCTTTTTCGCGCAGCTGCGAAAGCACAGCGTTCAGGAAATCCACGTTTCCCCGCATGAAGTCCACAGGATCCTTCGGCCGGTTCACGCCCGCCAGATGGAAGACGAAATCGCACCGCCCGCAGGCGTCCGCAAGCGTATTGGGATCGGAATCCAGATCGTAGGGAATGATCTCCCCGATCGTTAATCCCGGGCGTGTACGGTCTTTTCCGTCCCGGAGGTTTTTCAGGCTCTCGGTCAGGTTTCTGCCCACAAATCCGTTCGCGCCGGTTACCAGAATCCTCATACTTCTTTTCTCCATACCATTTTATTCACAATGCCGGTGTAGCTCTGGATCAGCCGCACCACCTTCGCGGAAACGTTTTTGTCCGTATAATCCGGGACCGGGATCCCGTGATCACCGTTTTTATGCAGGAAAACCGCCGTTTTTACCGCCTGCAGCAATCCGTCGGCGTCGATCCCCGCCAACACGAAGCAGCCCTTATCCAAAGCCTCTGGCCGCTCCGTTGAAGTCCGGATGCTCACTGCCGGGAAGGGACGCCCCACGCTTGTAAAGAAGCTGCTTTCCTCCGGCAGCGTCCCGCTGTCGCTGATAACTGCGAAAGCGTTCATCTGCAGGCAGTTATAGTCGATCAATCCCAGGGGCGCGTGACGGATCACCCGCGGATCGAGGACAAACCCCGTCTGATCCAGCTTTTTCGCAGAGCGGGGATGGCAGGAATAGAGCACCGGCATATCGTAGGTTTCCGCCAGACGGTTGATCGCCGTAAACAGAGCCGTAAAATTCCGGTCGGTGTCGATGTTTTCTTCCCGGTGCGCGCTTAAAAGCAGATATCCGCCCTTTTTCAATCCCAGCCGCGCGTGAATATCGCTGGCTTCGATTTTGCTGAGCTGCGACTGCAAAACCTCCGCCATGGGAGAACCTGTAACAAAGACCCGCTCCGCGGGCGCGCCGCTCGCAATCAGCCAGTCCCGCGCGCGCTCGGAATACGCCATGTTCACGTCGGCGACGCAGTCCACGATCCTGCGGTTGGTTTCCTCCGGCAGGCATTCGTCCTTGCAGCGATTCCCGGCTTCCATATGGAACACCGGAATATGCAGCCGCTTTGCGCCGATCACCGAAAGGCAACTGTTGGTATCGCCCAGTACCAGCACGGCGTCAGGCTTTAAGCGAACCATCAGATCGTAGCTGCGGGCAATGATGTTGCCGATGCTCTCGCCGAGCGTCCCGCCGGCAGCGTCCAGACAAACATCCGGCGGCGCCAGCCCAAGCTCTTCAAAGAAGATGCCGTTCAGCGTATAATCGTAGTTCTGCCCCGTATGGCAAAGCAACGTATCGAAGCATTCGCGGCACTTTTTGATCACTGCGCCCAGACGAATGATCTCAGGCCGCGTTCCGACGATGATCAGAAGCCGGAGCCTGCCGTCGTTCAGAAAAGATATTTCCTTCGTCATATTCTACCTCCGTTCATACAACCGCAGCCGATCATACAGATCAATGCGGTCTTCCGCGCCGTGCAGCACGCTTTTCACCTGCACACGAGGCCGTTTTCCCCCGGCAACGCGCAACAGATATCTGCCGCCGTAAAACGCCCAACCGAACGGAACCAGCACTTTATACTTTTTTGACGCCGGCCATTTCTGATAGATCATATCGAGAAGCAACCGCGTCATCCGCGCCCGTTTTGTCCGACTCGAACTGCCGGAGGTGATCAGATATGCCTGCTGGCTGCGCTGCACGTTTTTCTGCCCGAGATTTCCGCCGGAGATGACGTCCGCCAGCAGCAGCCGCGCCGTTTCCGGATCCGATTCGGTCATCCATTCTTTTTTTTCGATACCGAGCGCAGTGACGCACACTTCCGTTAAACAGCAGGCAAACCGCCAAAGCCCCAGCTCCCGCAGTACGGTTCCGTAAAGCCGCTCAAACTCCGCATCTGTCACCGTTTCAACAAACACGGCCCAATCGCAAAGCTGGCGGAGGCCGATACCGCTGTTTGTCAGATGATGTGCGATATGCAGCAGAAGCACAAGCCCGTGATCGAAAATCGATGGCAGCCGCATCTCTCCAAACGGCGTTTGCCGCAATCTCGCGTTTTGGATCAGCCCCGCCAACGCGCTGCGGCAGGCGTCTCCGGTCTCTCCTTCCGGGATCCCGTGCAGATCGAAATGCATTTCAAAACGGATCCCGTCTTTGAAATAGATCTCGTGCAGCTTATGGCTCTTTGTGTCGGGCGCATACCCGTTTGCTTCCAAAAGCGCTCCCGCGCGCGCAACGTCTTCTTTTGCCACGAAAAAGTCCACGTCGCCGAGCTGCCGCAGTTCCGGGGCGGGATACCAGATGGAACAGGCATACCCCTTGATGATCGCATGTGGAATATTCGCAGACTCCAGCAACGAGCTCAACGATGCGTGCGCGATGGAAAGACGCATGTTTGACGACAGCAGCCGTTTTACCGTCGCGTGCATTTCGTTTTGTAAGTCCGGGGAATACGTTTTCGTCTCCACCCGGGAAAAGGCCAGCAATAACACACCCTGCAAATGCGCTTCCCGCCATAGAGAAACGGGATCGTCCGGCGCCGTCGGCTGTTTTTTTCCTTTCAGTGAATCGGCAAGCATTGCGAGCAGTGTTTGCTGTGTCGGCGTTATCAGATCATACATATGCATTCTCCGTATCGGAAACAGATTTCAGTGATTTTTGAATATAGGTGAGAGACAGTAGTTTCTGCGCGACGGCCTCCACGTCCAGCAGCTGCGTATTATCGCTTGTGAATTCCGTCAGCGTATTTCGTCCCGGTTCGCCGCGGGAGAAGAAGTTCTCATAATTCAGCGTGCGTGTGTCCGTCGGCACCCGGAAGAAATCGCCGAGATCCTCCGCTCTGGCGCATTCCTCATTCGTAAGCAGTGTTTCCGCCATTTTTTCTCCGTGGCGGATACCGATGATCCTGATATTGTCTTCTCCGGCGCCGAACAGAGAACAAACGGCCTTTGCCAGCGTCATAATCGTACAGGCCGGCGCCTTCTGTACAAACAGATCTCCGGTGGTTCCGTGCGTAAAGGCAAAAAGCACAAGATCCACCGCCTCGTCCAGCGTCATCACAAACCGCGTCATATCCGGATTTGTGACCGTTACCGGTTTTCCGCTTCTCAACTGATCGATCCAGAGCGGAACAACAGACCCGCGGCTGCACAGCACGTTCCCGTAGCGGGTACAGCAGATTTTGGTCCGATCTCCGCTCACGGTCCGGGATTTCGCCGCCGCCACGCGCTCCTCCAGCGCCTTTGTCATGCCCATGGCGTTGATGGGATAGGCCGCCTTGTCGGTGGAAAGACAGATGGCGGAGCGAACGCCGGCTTCAATAGCGGCTGTCAGGACATTATCTGTTCCGATCACGTTGGTTTTCACCGCTTCCATCGGGAAAAACTCACAGGAGGGCACCTGCTTGAGCGCCGCCGCATGGAAGAGAAAATCCACGCCGTGCATCGCCGATTTCACACTGGAAAGCTCCCGCACGTCCCCGATAAAAAACCGCAGCTTATCGGCATATGCAGGAAACTCCGCCTGGAATGCGTGACGCATATCGTCCTGTTTTTTTTCGTCCCTTGAAAAGACACGGATCTCACCCACGTCCGTGGGCAGAAACCGCCGCAGAACAGCGTTCCCGAAGGAACCCGTTCCGCCCACGATCAATAAGGTTTTTCCTGTGAATTCACTCATCTCTTTTTCTCCTGCCGCAATACTATACTTTTTAATCTTTCCCATCGGTCGTCGCCGAAGATCCGTCGGAACAAACCGCCGAATATTTCGCGTCGCCTGAGTTTTTTTATCCGTTTTTGCTTGTGCTTCCACGACGCTAAAAGCTGCGCCTTGGTTTCGTCGCCGAACCACGATGCGTCAAAGTGGTGGATGGAATAGGTGTTTTTCGTCTTCCGCAAAACGCCATCCGCAAAAGACTTGGGGCAAAAATACTCCGGCGGGTAAATCGTCATACCGGGAAGCTCCTGATAACATGCCTCCGGCCGCAGTCCGAACGCTTCGGTCAGCGTATCGGTATTCAGTCGCGGCGAGGGTGTAAGATCCGGCGTGCCGTCGCTCCCCAAAAAGCGCTTGTCCAAATAGCTGTCCATCAGCGCCTTTATCACCGGATTCCCCGCTTCTGCCCCGAAGCCCTGTCCGAAATTGATTTGCTCCTCGTCCTGAAAACCGGCAAACGCCGGCAGTTCCAGCAACGGATCAAACGACCGCACGATCTCCACGTCGGTGTCCAGATAGATCCCGCCGTGGGTATATACGATATCGAGACGCGCGTAATCCGGCACAAAACCCCACTTTTTCGCCTCATAGGCTTCTTTCATATAGGGAACGGATGTAAAATCATAGTTCTGCTCGTTCCACTCGATGATCTCGTAATCCGGACAGTATTTCTTCCAGCTTTTTATGCACTTTTTCGCGCTTTCCGGCAAGGGCGCTCCCCCCACCCAGCAATAATGTATTTTCTTCGGGATCATAAAAACTGCCCTCCTGCCGCAGATTATGAAAAAGCGTGCAAGAAAGCGGCTGCGCCGCAGCGCAGAGCGCTTTCGCATTCGCCATTGCCGTGCCCGAAGGGCAAATCGGCAGGCGTTACAATCTTTTTTGTTTAACAGGATCAACCAACCTGCCTCTGTCCTGCGGAGAAGTTTACTGTTAAACAAAAATCGAATTCCCGTTACGGCTGCATGCGGTTCAGATACTCGTCGTAGGTGATATATTCATAATCGGATTCGTCTTTGACCTCTCCGTAATTAAAATAATATCCATACACAGGCGTTTTGTTTGGGATATGCAGCCACCTTGCATGCGGAAGCAGGATGATCTCGATGACTTGCTTTTTCTCATCCATCTGCTGTTTCGCATATGTAAATCTTGCTTTGCTGACCTGGGTGACCTGAATAAGAATCACAATCAGGTATACGGCAATCAGAACGCCCGCCGCACCGGAAGCAACGGCGGTCTTTTTGCCGAGCAGGTTTTCTTCAGAGAAAAACCGAAGCACAAAAACCGCAATGATGCAGGCGGTCAGGAACAGACACCGCGGCCCCATAACCGTTATGATCAACAGCTCGCCAACGGAACAAACGCCAACGCCGATGATCGCGAGATAGAGCTTTCGGTTCCCTCTCAGCTGCTCGTTGACAAGCACGACAAAAAGAAGCGCGGCGCAATATATGATGAAAAAGATGAATATCCCGAGATAGATATTTGAAAGCTGCGTTACCGAAAGCCGGGATTTTCCTTCGTCCGGGTTCGCGTCTATGAAGAAAAACAAAATCGAGAACAGAGGCTGCAGCGCGAAAACGGCGTAAAAGAGCGGTTTGCGCTTATAAAGTCTTCTTCTATTACCGGAATACGCCCTGACGATCCGGATAAAGCCGATCGAAACTGCCGTCCATACCGGAACCATCGGACACAGAGAAAACAGACAGGAATTCAGATTACGGAAAATCAACCGAATGAATTCTCCCAAAGAATCCGCCCCGACGCCGCTGCCGCGATAAAACTCCATTTTATGGGAGACCTGCATGATCTCCGGCAACGCAAACATGATAAAAGCGCCGAGCGCGGCCCCTGCAAGATATGCCAGCGTCAAAGTCCGATCCTCTTTCCTGCAGACGGTAATGAGAAAAAGCGCGAGGGCGATCAGCAGGGCAACACAGGTGGTGTTTTCCGAAAACAGCTGCTGGCATACGCCGAGAATCAGCAAAACCGCAATTTTAACACCTTTTCGCGCGGTTTTCTTTTTTATATAATACGACTTCAGTATCTGCAGAGAAACAAGGATACACAGCGCCGGAAGAGCGAAGTTATAGAAACCGTGGCCCCAAAGCACCGCTTCCCTGAGGATCAGATTCGAAAAACCGAAGAACAAAAGAAAACTCATTGACAGCGTCTTCAGATTGAGCTCCGCCGCAACCGACGGCAAAAGACCGATGATCCCGGTGATCACCGCACCCCGAACGACGGAATCCAACAGCTTATGGGAAAGGCAAACATTCACAAGGAAATTTCCCAAATACCTGCCGTTTCCGTAGAACAACGCTTCCTGGGCAGAGGCAATCCACCCGCCGGAATTGGTGTAGAAATCATCCTGCGTCCAGACGCAAAAATAGCCCAATGTCAGTGTGAGAATGAACAGGAGCAATAAATACAGCCGCAAGGGAGTCATAATCGCCTTGATTTTCCGCATTTTCTCTTCCATCCTTTTTGATATTTCGAATCAACGTCTGCGTTATCAAAGATATTTTACTTTATACTATTCCATTCCGGACCCATACAAAACACTCTGACGATCCGGTTATCTTTATTAAACCAAATACTTTTTCACAACCGGAATTTTGTTGAGAATGTACGAAATGATAAAAGAACAAACAAACACGATAAGGGTCAAGACAGGCACCGCAAGCAACGGATGCAGGGAGAGCAGATCGAACCTGAAAATCTGGGCATTGTACCGGACAAACAAATAATGGACAAGATAGATCCCGAAGCTGCAGTTTGATAGCGTGAGCACAATCTTTTGCGCTTTGTCGTTTATCGTTTCCGGCGAGTGATGTTTGAACAGCAGGAAAACAGCGACCGCCTCCAAAAAGACGCCAAAAGCGAAATAAGAATGATAGAAATCCACCAACGCACTTGATTTTTTTGAAAACAGGAGGGTTGTAAAAAACGTGACGGCAGCGCCGCACCCGCCAAACACATAAACCCAAGAACGAGTTTTTTTTGAAAGCTCAAAGTGATGCAGATAATAACCGAGCACAAAATACCCTGTGTATCCGCACACGAACTGCAGGTCGATACTGTTTGTTACCGTATCGAGCCAACCGGAATATCGCGGTGCGAGATAAGACACCAACGGCTTGCAGGAATCCAGAAGGATGGAACACAGGAACCAGAGCAGAAGGAAATACTTCGTTGCCTTTTCGGAGCTTACGATCCGCTTGAGCAAAGGAACGATGAGATATAAGCCCGCAATCATGTATAAAAACCAAAGATGCACGCCGCCGGAGATGAAATGCAGCGCCACGTGTCGCAGGCGCACCCCCTGCAGATAATCAATGACAGCGTAGACCGCAGACCAGAACATAAACGCAATAATGAATCGAGGCAGTTTTTTCTTCAGTATCACCCGGAACCTGAACGGTTTTGCCGGATTCAGAAACAGAGCGCCGCTGATCATCACGAATACCGGCACCGCCCAGTGGGACAGCGAATTAAACGCGTTGAGGAACATCCACCGTGACGATCCCGTTCCCGTGATATACATCCGCATGGATACCGCATGAAACACGATCACAAACACACAGGCTGTGATCCGCAAAAAATCAAAATACCAGATACGGTCGATTTTATCAGGTGATGACATGTCATTCCTCCATTCAGCACGAAAATCTTTTCATTTATTTCGGATTTTCTTCTTTATTCTGAAAATGAAAGGATGCGATGATTTAAAAACTAAACTTTTGACTTTTTCGCTGAATGATACCTTTTTCTTGTATCGATCATAAAAAACCTGAATCAAA
>CACZOP010000096.1 GCA_902782845.1 Oscillospiraceae bacterium
GAGTAAGGGATTCGAACCCTTGATACGCTTATGACGTATACACGATTTCCAATCGTGCTCCTTCGGCCAAACTCGGACAACTCTCCAAAACAGTGATATTATAGCACAGTTCCAAAAAAAATCAAGTCTTTTTTTTTGATTTCCGCGCTATTTTCTTCTGTTTTCCGTGTTTTTTACAAATCGCTTGTGCAGGCAAGGCACACCCAGCCGTTTTCTTCCCGGCGGCTGCAGACCGTAAAGCCGTTGGCGGCCAGCACCGAAAGCACTTCATTTTCCCGGATATCGATAATTCCCGAAACGATATACACGCCGCCCGGCGCAAGGAAGCGGCGGATGTCCGGCGTGAGCATCATAATGGCGTCCGCAACGATGTTGGCGGTCACAAGCGTATAGGTTCCCGTCACCTTGTCGGTGAGGTTCCCCTGCAGCACGATATAGGCGGGAGCCGAAAATCCGTTGAGCGTACCGTTTTGCGCGGCGACCTTCACCGCCAGCGGGTCGATATCCACCCCAACTGCCCGTTTTGCGCCCAGCAGCAGCGCCGCCACCGAGAGAATGCCGCTGCCGCAGCCCACGTCCAGCAGAACGGTTTCGGGGGTCACGTATTGCTCCAACGTTTCGAGACACAGGCGCGTGGTCTCATGGGTGCCGGTGCCGAAAGCGACGCCCGGCTCCAGATGCAGCACCGTGCGTCCGTCGGCTTCGTAGTCCTCCACCCAGACCGGGCGGATCAGCAGCTTTTCGCCCACCCTTGCGGGCTTAAAATACTGTTTCCAGTTATTCTGCCAGTCTTCTTTTTTGCAGGTGTCCAGTTCGATCTCAAAGCGAATGCGCTCCGCCTGCAGGCGGGTTTCGATAAACGAGATTGCCTCCTGCGGGTTTTCTTCCGGAGAGATATAAATATGGATAACGCCGTGGGTACGGTCCTTTTGCAGCAGCGCTTCGTCGATGAGGTCGATCTTTGCGATCTCCATGGCCTCTTCTTCCAGCGCGCTGTAGTCCTCCACGTAGATCCCGTAGGGCACCGTCATGGTGGCGATGGCGCCCGCAGCGTCGATATCGGCGGTGGGCACGATGATTCTGATTTCAGTCCAGTTCTCAGTATTCATGCTTCTGTTTCTCCCGGATATCTGATTTCCCAATCAAGGTTCACGTCGGTGGTCACGGGCTTGCGGCCGTGGTTATAGAACTTCCGGTCCTCCAGCGCCCACATTTTGTTGGTGAAGCCGCCCTTTTCAACGCCCTTCACCACGCTCTCGATCTCAAACACATTGGCGTCCAGCGTATCCAGCGAAGAGAGCAGCTCCGCCTCCAGGAAGAGCGGCCGCACCGCCGCGCCGTATTCCGGTATCCCGTGATGAGAGATCAGCATGTGTTCAATGAGCATCAGCGTATCCTCCGGCACGTTTTCGGCTTTGCCGATCTCCCGCACCAGCATGGCGCCGCGCACCAGATGGCCGATCAGCGTGCCTTCCACCGTGTAGCTTTCCACAAGCCCCGTGGGAGCGAGATTGAATTCCTCAGACTTGGCGATATCGTGCAAAATCGCGCCGCAGAGCAGCAGATCCCGGTCCACAGACGGATAAAGCGCCGCCACCGCTTCGGCCAGACGACAGATGGAAAGGGTGTGCATCAGCAGACCGCCCCGCACAGCGTGGTGCAGGCGGAACGCCGCCGGCAGCGACAGGATACGGTCTTTATATTCCCGCAGCACGGCAAGCGCAAGCGTTTTCAGGCCTCCGTCCGCAAACCCCTCCGCGAACGCGATCAGATGATTGAACATATCCTCCTCCGGGAAAGGGGCGGAGGGCACGTAATCACCGATATTCACGTCGTCTTCTTCGGTGAGATTCCGGTATTTGTCGATCTTGAACTGGGGCTGGCCGTTATAGATACTGAGAAGCCCGCGCACCTTGATCAGCGTGTTGGGCTGGGGCTGCCCGGCGTCATCCCCGCGGTAATCCCAGATTTTTCCCACCACATCGGTTTCGCCGTCGGATACAACCAGATCCAGATAGTGCGAGCCGTTCTTCGTGGTTTTCAGGTCGCAGGATTTCACAAGCACATAGCCCTGCAGGGTTCCCATGGCGTCCATTTTTTTCAGTTTCATATGCAAATCACCGTGCGGCGCGGAACGAGGCTGTTACCGCCCGGCTCCGCCCGAGCGTCCTTTCAAGTTATTTCAATTTCCCGACAGAGTAGATGTATTTTATCACAGAATGACGGTAAAGTAAAGCAAAAACCGTCCTTTTGTTTGTTTTTGCCTGATTTTTTCTCCTTTGGCTCTGTATTTTTATACGCTATTTTTTCATTTAAATATTGTATTTATAAAGAAAAACAAATATAATATCAAACGGATCAATAGCAACAAAAACCATAGTATTTTTATTGAGGTGAATGAGAATGATCAAAGTGGTCAAATTCGGCGGAAGCTCCCTTGCAGACGCCAACCAGTTTCAGAAGGTGGCAAATATCATCAAAAGCGATACGTCCCGCCGCTACGTCGTGGCCTCCGCCCCCGGCAAACGCAATCCCCACGACGAAAAAGTAACCGACCTGCTGCTCCAGTGCTATAAGCTGGCAAAAGACAAGCGCGACATTGCGCCGACCTTTGAAAAAATCGAGAACCGCTACCGCGACATCATCCGCGATTTAAGAATGGATTATTCCATGGAGGATGAATTCGCGGGCATCAAAACCGCGCTGCTGCACCACGCCTCCAGCGACTACATCGCCAGCCGCGGCGAATACCTGAACGCGAAGCTCCTCGCCCATTATCTGGAGCTGCCGTTCATCGACGCGGAGGACTGCATCTATTTTGATGAAAAAGGCCAGTGGGACGCGGAAGAGACCAACCGCGAGCTGGAGGAGCTGCTGGGGATGCACGAATACGCCGTGATCCCGGGCTTCTACGGTGTGAACCCCGACGGCAGCATCCGGACCTTCTCCCGGGGCGGCTCCGATATCACCGGCTCCATTGTCGCCGCCGGCGCAAATGCCGATATCTACGAAAACTGGACCGACGTTTCGGGGATGCTCATGGCGGACCCCCGCGTGGTGGAAAATCCCCGCCCCATCGCCGAGATTACCTATAAAGAGCTGCGGGAGCTCAGCTACATGGGCGCAAGCGTGATGCACGAGGACGCCATCTTCCCGGTACGCAAGGCGCAGATCCCCATCAATATCCGCAACACCAACGATCCCGCCGCCCCCGGCACCATGATCGTGCCCAAAGCAAAATCCAACACGGTGGACACGGTAATCACGGGCGTAGCGGGCAAAAAAGGCATAACAGCCATCCACGTGGAAAAAGAGATGATGAATTCCGAGGTGGGCTTCGGCAAAAAGGTGCTGGAGGTCCTCGAAAACTACAACGTCTCCTTTGAACACCTGCCTTCGGGCATCGACACCATGAGCGTGCTGGTGGCAAACAAGGCGATCGAGGAATTCAAGGGCGCGATCACCGCAGATATGGTGAAAAAGGTGAACCCCGATTCCATCACGCTGGTGGAAAATCTTGCGCTGATCGCTATCGTCGGCAGAGGCATGGTCAACACAGAAGGCACCGCCGCAAGAGTATTCAAGGCGCTGGCGGAAGCGAACGTCAACGTGCGGATGATCGATCAGGGCTCCAGCGAACAGAACATCATCGTGGCGGTGGACCAGAAAAACTACGCAACGTCCATCAACGCCATCTACCACGAATTCGTAAAATAAAGCGCGCTTTATGAACACATCCCGGGAAAGAAGGAAAGTATTTTGGAAATCAAGGTAAAAAAACTGAAAGAAAACGCCTTTCTTCCTACCTACGGCTCCCCTGCCGCCGCCGGCGCCGATCTCTACGCGCCGGCCGGAAAAGCCTATAGCATCGCGCCCGGAGAAACGGTATTTGTAAAAACCGGGATCAGCGTGGAGATCCCCGAAGGATACGCCGGCTTTGTTTATGCGCGGTCAAGCCTCGGCAGCAAACGCGGCCTCGCCCCCGCAAACAAGGTGGGTGTGATCGACAGCGACTACCGCGGAGAAATCATGGTGGCGCTATTGAACCATTCCGGCGAACGGCAGACGGTCGAAGGCGGCGAACGTGTGGCGCAGCTTGTGATCGCACCGGTGCTGCACGCGGACTTTGTTCCGGCGGACGAACTGAGCGACACCGCACGGGGCGCGGGCGGCTTCGGTTCCACCGGGAAATAAGCGGCCGTATTTATCATTACGCAAGCAAATCGAAATCAGGAAAAACAAATGGAAAGCAAACTGACTCAACAGAATGACCTTCAGATCTACGCGGTAAAGCTTTTAAGTGTCCTTTGCCCGCTGGTATATTTTGCCAGCTACCTCACCCGCAAGGACTATTCCATCGTCATGCAGGCGATCATCGAAAACGAAGGCCTGCTCAAGGCGCAGGTGGGGCAGGTGGAAGCCCTGGCTGTGATCTCCTATGGTGCGGGGCAGATCATCAGCGGGATCTTGGGCGACCGGTTCAAACCCCAGCGGCTCATTATGGGCGGCCTCGGGGTCACGATCCTCTGCAACCTCCTTATGCCCGCGACCCCGGCAAATCTGCGGATCGCGGTATGGTTTATCAACGGCTTTGCCCAAAGCATGCTCTGGCCGCCGCTGGTGCGGATCATGGCGGCGGTGATGAACGAAAAGCAGTATAACACCGTTTGCGCGAACACCAACGTGGCGGGGCTCAGCGGCACCATCTTTATTTATCTGAGCTCCTCCCTCCTCTGGCTGCGCTTTTTCAATTCATGGGCGCTCACCTTCTACTCTTCCGCGGCGCTGGCGCTTCTGATCCTCGTTTTCTGGATCATCGGCTTTAGGAAGCTGAAGGACGTTCCCGCGCTCCGTTTTGAGAAATCGGCAAAGGAAGAAATCAAGGAAACCGACAAAAAAGCCGGCAAACTGACGCTGAAACTGCTGTTTGGCTCCGGCTTTATCCTGATCGCCGTGGGCATCATCGCGCAGGGGGCGCTGCGGGACGGCATCACCGACTGGGTCCCGACCTTTATCAGCGAAACCTTTACCCAGTCCAGCGACAAAGCGATTTTAAAATCCGTGGTGTTGCCAGTGATCGGTGTGATCAGCATGAAGCTCGTGGGGATCGCCTCCAACAAATTCGTAAAAGAAGAGGTCAGGGGCGCCGGCGTTACGTTTCTCGGTGCGACCGTGCTCTGCGCGCTGTTATTCGCGTTCTATTCTCATAACGAATACGTTACCCTCGGCGTATCGGCGCTGATCGTAGGCGCCATGCACGCCATCAATTTCTTCCTGATCTGTGTGGTGCCCGCCCGGTTCGAAAAATACGGCGTGGTTTCCACCATGAGCGGCATCATCAATTCGCTCACCTACGTGGGCGCGTCCGCCGGCGTTTTTATCTTCGGCAAAATCGCGGACAACGACAGCCTCGGCTGGAACGCCGTGCTGACTTCGTGGATCGTGATTGCCGCCGTCGGCGCCGTATCCTGCTTCCTTGCCGTGAAACAATGGAAGAAATTCAAAGCATAACGATGGAAAGACCCTTACAGGACCCGAATCTGCCGCAAAGACAGGTTCGGTTTTGTATTGCAGCCCTGCCGCGGCAGGCAGAAGATCGCCTGTTAAAAGCGGGCGTTGCCGTTTTATCTCCCTTGCCCGATTTTCATCTGCCACCGGAGGAACAGACCCACGCCGACCTGTTGTTCTGCCACCCCGGCGGGAGCCGTCTGTTCCTCGCGCCGTCGCAAACGCGGTTGCAGCGTATTCTGGAAGAACGCGGCTTCTCCCCCGTCGTTGCGGGATCGCCGGGCTGCGCCTATCCCGCCGATATCGGGCTCAACGTCGCGGTGGGAGATGATTTTGCGGCGGGGAACTTCAGATACTGCGAGCCGCTGCTTCTTTCCGCCCTGCGGGAACAGAAGAAAAAACTGATTCAGGTGCGGCAGGGATACGCGAAATGCTCGCTCTGCTTTGTAACGGACAGAGCGTTCATTACCGAGGACGCGGGAATCGCAAAAGCGCTGCGTTCACAGGGCGCGGATGTATTGGGAATAACAAAGGGCGACGTGTATCTGAGTGAACGGCATTACGGTTTTTTCGGCGGCGCGGCGGGAAAAATCGCGCCGGACGTGCTGGCGGTCAACGGCAGCCTCAACACGCATCAGAACGGCAAAGAGATTATCGGGTTTCTGTCGGCGCACGGCGTTGCGCCGTTGGAACTGCAGGACGGGCAGATCTCGGACGTGGGCGGTATCCTGCCGCTGACAGAGGAAGGAACGGAAGAGAATGTATAATTTAGGCTTTGATATCGGCGGCACCAAATGCGCCGTGATTTTGGGGAACGACGTGCAGAGCGCGGACGTTTCGGATATGATCGCAGACAAGCGCACCTTCCCCACCGCGACGGAACGTGGCTGGAGAGCCGTTGTGGACGAGCTTCTCGCCGCCGGGGACGCTTTGCTGAAAAAAAACGGACTGACCACAGCCGACGTCAAAGCGGCGGGGATCTCCTGCGGCGGCCCGCTGGACAGCAAAAATGGGCTGATCCTCTGCCCGCCCAACCTGCCGGACTGGGACGGCGTACCCATCACAAAGCTCATCGGCGAACATTTCGGCTGTCCCGCCGTGGTGCAGAACGACGCCAACGCCTGCGCTGTGGCGGAATGGAAATTCGGCGCGGGGAAGGGGCTGAAAAACATGATCTTCCTCACCTGCGGCACCGGCATGGGCGCGGGGCTGATTCTGAACGGGAAGCTTTATTGCGGGACTAACGACATGGCGGGCGAAGTGGGACACATCCGGCTTGCCGAGGACGGCCCCGTGGGCTACGGGAAGCCCGGCTCCTTTGAGGGCTTCTGCTCCGGCGGCGGCATAAAAAGGCTTGGCGAACGCATGGCGGCGCAGTGGAAAGCGGAAGGCAGAGAAAGCGCTTTGTTTTCCGAGCCCCATCTCTCCGCAAAAACCATCGCCATCGCGGCCAAAAACGGCGACGCGCTGGCCAAAGAGATCTACAACGAAAGCGCGCGCCGTATGGGGCAGGCGCTGGCGCTGCTCATCGACATACTGAATCCCGAGGCCATCGTCATCGGCAGCATTTATACCCGAGACGCAGCCCTTTTTGACGGGATCATGACGGAGGTCATAAAAAAAGAAGCGCTCTCCCACGCTTTTGATGTATGCCGGATCCTGCCGGCAAAACTCACCGAAAACATCGGCGACATTGCGGCGCTGGGGCTTGTAATGTAAAGGAGGACAATTCCGGATGAAAACGGCAGAAGAAATACTGAACACGCTGTGTGGGACCTACCCGGCGCTTGCGCCCTGCAGGGATCAGATCAAAGCCGCCTACGCGATCCTTTACAACTGCGCGACCGCGAAAGGCACCGTCCTTGTCTGCGGGAACGGGGGCTCGGCAGCCGACAGCGAGCATATCGCGGGTGAGCTGATGAAGGGCTTTAACCTGCGGCGTCCGTTGCCGGAAGCGGAGAAAGCGAAATTCACGGCGGTTCCCGGCGGAGAAGAGATCGCGCCGAAGCTGCAGGGGGCGATCCGGGCGATCTCCCTTGTGAGCCAATCAGGGCTGATCTCCGCCTTTGCAAACGACGTGGACGCTTCGCTGATTTACGCGCAGCAGGTATACGCCTACGCGCAAAAAAAAGAGGACGCGCTTATCGCCCTCTCCACCTCCGGGAATTCGCTGAACGTGATAAACGCCGCAATCACCGCCAGAGCCTGCGGGATCAAAACACTGGCAATCACAGGCAGCGGCGGCGGGAAGCTCGCGGAAATCGCAGACCTCACGATCCGCCTGCCCGCGAACGCGCCCTTTGAAGTGCAGGAATACACCCTGCCTGTTTACCATACCCTTTGCGCCATGCTGGAAGCGGCGATCTTCTCTGAATGATCCGGGATCACATATTTTAAATAATTGAACGGGACTGTCCGGGAAAAGACAGCCCCGTTTGTTTTATGATCGAATGTATCGGCCTCAACGATCAAAGAGCCCCACCAGCAGGTTCACCATACGAACGAAGAAATAAAGGATCCTGCGGAGACCGCGAAGCGCCGGCGACATGGGATTCTCAGCCACGGTTTTTTCCCTGCTCTCGCCGAAGAGCTCCGCGGGAACGGAAGAGATCATGTGGGAGGGCTGTTCGATTCCAAGCGCATACAGCGCAATGGCGGAAACGTCGCGGTTGTGTACGTTCTCGTTCAGCTCGGTTTTGTTCACCGAATGGCCCGCAACGGCAAGGATCGCGGAGCTTTCTTCTTTGGTCTGGCCGCCATGTCCGTCCGTTGTTTCCCCGTGGTCGGCCACCAGAATGAACAGGCTGTTTTTCATCAGTCCGCGCGCGTTGATCGCGTCGTAGATATCGCCCAGATACACGTCCGCTTTTTCGGCGGCGCTGTAATACTGCTTGCTGAAACCGCCGTAGGTGTGGGCGGCGTGATCCACACTGTCGAGCTGCACGAACATAAGCTTCGGCGTGTTGCCCTTTTCAAGGTAGCGCACGATGGCGTCCACCACCAGCGGATCGGTGCCGCGGTTGATCTTTTTCACGCCCAGATCGTTCTCGATGATGCCGTGGTTGATCGCGTCCCAGTTGTTGAAGGATACGAGCTCCGCCTCGGGAAACGCCTGCCGTGCGTAATAAAAGATCGTGTTGTTTCCGGAAGAGGAATCGCGCTCGTTCTCTTCGCACCAGCCGTTATTAAAGCCGTGGGTGTTGTAGGCAACGCCGGTAAGGATAGAGCCCCAGTTCTGGGCGCTCACGGTCACATACTCGGTGTGTGCATCATGCCGGTAAGCGTTATCGGCAAAGATCCGGTCGAAATTGGGGCTGTCCACTTTGTCGAAGGTGGCGCCGAGGCCGTCGATCCCAAGGATGAACACATGTTCGTAAGCGCCGAAGCTGTTATAGGGCTCCGCCGCGAAAACAACGGAAACACAGGACAGAAGAAGAATCAGGCTGAGAATCATAGAAAATGCTTTTTTCACAATAAAAACTCCTTTACTTTCTTAGTTTTAATTACAAGTATCCGATAAAAGCGGTTCCAGCTGCTTTTTCGCTTCGTCGAGCGACGTAAACACGATCCCACGGATCCCCGCTTTTTCAGCGGCTTCAACGTTATCTGCATTGTCGTCTAAAAACACGGTCTCAGCGGGATCCAGCGCGTATCTTTGCAGAAGGATCTCATAGATCCGCGCGTCCGGCTTGCAGACCCTTTCCTGATAGGAAAACACGCCGCCGTCCAACGCCCGGAAAAACGGATACCGCGACACGTAGGCATAGGAATCCGCCGCAAGATTGGAAAGCATATATACGGGATAACCGCGTTCCTTCAGCTCCAACAGATAGGCGGCGGTATCCTCCCGCAGCGTGTGGATCTTCACCCAATCCGGCTGAAGCGCTCGTCTGATCTGCGCTTCATATTCCGGATATTTCTGAATCAGCACCGTCTGCATTTCGATAACAGACGGATAATCCCCCCGGTCGTGGCGCATCCAGTCCTCGCCGCCGAAGATCCTGTCGTACAGCGCCTGAACGGTTTCGTCGTCGTATCCCAAAGAATACAGATAAGCGATCGGATCGAAATCCACCAGCACGCGGCCGAGGTCAAATACGATATTCTTCATCATGCGCAGCCGTCTCCTTATCTCCGCGGGACAGTATCGTCAGCCCAACCGGTCTCAATCTCCGGTTTTTGACAGAAACGTGTTATAGATTTTGTAATACAGACCGAAGGCGGCAAGCAGATGCACGAAGCGCTCCAATATCCGGCTGAAGAAGCGGCGGGTCTTTGCCCCGATTTCATCCGCTTCGTATGCGTTCCACTCATCCGCAGGCGCATATTTGATGCAGATGCAGTCGTAATAGTCCCCGTAGCCGCCTTCGCTCAGAGTGGTTACGCCATGCGCCCGCAGCGCGCGATAGAGCTTTTGCTTTTCTTCAAAACGGTTGGGGTTCAGGATCGAGAACTCGCTCTTGTTCATGCTGGCTTTCCAGAAGCGCCATGAGATCTCGGAACGGATCACGTTTGCTTTCTGCTCTTTGGTAGCAGCTTCTCTCTTCGCGGCATTCCAGCATTCGTCTATCTTATAGATCTCGCGGTCGGTCAGCTGCAGGCTGTGATTCGCTCCCAGATAGATGTGCAAGTGCCCGTTTTCGTCGCCTCCGTGCTCTGTATACATATCGACCGCGGTGCGGATGTGCTTCCAGCCCGGGCCGTAGTACGAAGCTAAAAAGCCGTTGATCTCACTGTCAAGATCGCAGTAGGGATCCTGCAGGCATTTTGCGATCATATATGCCCGAAGCTCGCCGAATTCCACGTTGCAGGAATCAATATAATAGTTCCCCTCTTCATACACGCCCTTCACGCCGTTCTCATAGAACACCTGCATATTCCGCTGGATCGTTCCGAAATCGGGGAAGACCATGCAGGTATGGAGATAGTTGGTGGTGTAATCCCAAACGTAGATCCGGTCGCAGATGCCGTTCCAGTCGTGCAGATCCTTCATCAACGCGGTATTGTCTTCGCAGGAAGGATCATCCAGCGTGTGTCCGAAGCAGCATTCGATGGTGCAAAGCCGCACGATCACGTTATCGCGCGGAACGATGCCGGTGGGCGCCTGGCGGGTATACTGATAGGCGAAGGTGTCGATGGCCACGTTTTCGTAGCCCGCTTCTGCCACCGCGTCCGCGATCTGATTCACGAAGTTGATCATCGTGGCGGACTGCACGCCGCCGTGGGCAGCCTCGAACGCTTTACAGGCGTCGCATTCACAGTAGTTATAATTGTCGTTCTGGGTCACCGAAACGATCTGTACCGACGCCGAGGGATCGTGGCCGTTTTCCAGCAGCTTCAGCACGTTCCCCTTTGCGATCTCCAACACGTCGGGATTCATAAGGCACGGCTGGTCGGTCGTTCTTTCGCCGTCGTGCAGCGCGAGATATTCCGGATGCGTGTCCTTATACTTTGCCGTTTCGCACAGGCCGCCCATGGTATGGCAAAAGCCGCCCAGATAATTCACCGTGCCGCCCATTTCGGCGGGAAGGCGGCGATAGGTACCGCCGTTAAGCCCGTTTGCCATGGAATACTCCACGTCGCGGGGGCTGAGCCAGTCGGTATCGGTATACTCGAAAAACGGCGCGTAGACAATGTCGGTATCCGCCGGCACCGTCACGCTCCCGGCTGTGGGCAGCACCGTGATTTTGGCAGTATACACCTTTCTGCCGCAGAACTCCTCCAAAAAGCGGTATACGCCTGCCTGCAGGCCGCGCACACCCGTGCCCCCGATATGGACGTTGCCGTCGATCACCCGGATCCGGTAGCCGTTTGCGGCCACCTCCGAAAGGTCGACCGCGGCAGCCGAACCTACGGCGATATAACGGCCGGACGCTTCCGTTGCGGTCTCCACCTCCGTGCCGAACACCTGCGAAAGCGTGCTTCTCAGTTTTTCGGCGGCAAAACTCTCGTAGGCGTTGGGAGAAGCCGGCACGAGAATTTTCCAGGAGCCGTCCACCTGCAGGCCGTTTGCCGCAAAGGCCAGCGGCACAAAGGACGCCGTCAGAACAAAACAAAGCAAAACAGATACGATTTTTTTCATGGAAGTTTTACCCCTTTCATGGAATTCTGTAATATGGTATTGCTTTATATTACGGATCAGAAATAGAAATTGTTTGCGCCGGTCATAGAACAAGTCCCCGCGCTTCGGGAGCCGGCTGACCGCCGCCGGCGAACAGCGTCACGCCGCCGTCCGGCTGAACCCTGCTGCCGTCGGGAAGCACCGCCTTCATCCAGAACCGGTCCGCTGTCAGCGTAACCGTCTGCGTTTCTCCCTGCTTCAGGAATACGGGCTGAATCGCGCAAAGCTGCAATCGCGGCGTAACCGTCCGGCTGTCGGTATATTTTGCGTAAAGCTGGACCTTCTCCCATGCGTCCATCGCCCCGCTGTTTGTCACGTCCACCGCGAGGACCGCCTTGTCGGCGTCGGCGGAAATCAGCCGCAGCGCGCCGTAGGTAAAGGTGGTATAGCTCAGCCCGTAGCCGAAAGGATACAGCGGCGTTTCCTCCATAAACCGATAGGTCCTTCCACGCATGCCGTAGTTTTCGATGGGCGGCAGCGTATTCTCTTCCCGATAAAACGTAACGGGCAGCTTCCCGCTGGGAGAGAATTCGCCCGCCAGCGCTCTTGCCAGAGCAAGTCCGCCCAGCGCGCCCGGATACCATGCGTGCAGCACAGCTTTCGCATGGGCGCGGACCTTTTCGCCCAGATCCGCGCAGGAGCCGCACATCACCACAACGACAACGTTTTCGCAAACGTCGCAAACGGCCTCCGCCAGCTCCTGCTGGCACTTCGGAAGGCGCATCGTTTTTCGGTCGCCGTAATCGGTAAAATCATTGTCGTAGCCAAGGTCTTCGCCCTCGATATCGCGGTTGAGACCAAGGCAGAGCACGGTCACGTCGGCAGCCTTTGCGGCCGCGGCGCCCTCGCTTGTCAGATTATAAAAACCGTCCCAGCTTTTGCCGTCCTCCTGATAAATCGGAGAGCCGTCGGCAACGATGATCTCGCTGCCTTCAAACACACGCCGGATCCCGTCGGCAACGGTAATATATTCGGCGGAATGGCCGTGATAATTGCCCTCCAGCACGGTCAGGGACATGGCGTTGGGACCCACCACGGCGATCTTTTGTTTTTTCGTTTTATCCAGCGGTAAAAAAGCGTCCCTGTTTTCCAGCAGAACGATGATTTCTTCCGCCGCCCGCAAATTCAGCTCCCTGTGTTTCGCGGAAGACACAACGGAATACGGGATATCCGCATAAGGCCTTTTTTCTTCAAATTCACCCAGCAATACGCGGATGGTGAACAGGCGCACCGCCGCCTCGGTAATGGTTTCTTCGGTGATCAGATCCTCCTCGTAGGCGTCGATCAGATGCCGGTAAGCGTCGCCGCAGTTCAGTTCACATCCCGCGTTCAGCGCCATAGCCGCCGCTTCGGGCAGGCTGCCGGCGGTTTTGTGCCCCTTGTAAATGTCGGTGATCGCGCCGCAGTCGGAGACGAAATAGCCCTCAAAGCCCCATCTTTCACGCAAAATATTACGGATCAAGGTTTCGCTCGCACAACAGGGCTCGCCGTTCGTGCGGTTATATGCGCCCATCACGCCCGCAACGCCCGCCTCAACCGCCTTACGGAATGCGGGCAGGTAGGTTTCTTCCATCTCCTTGGGGCTTGCCTCGGCGTTGAAGGAATGCCGCAGCTTTTCGGGGCCGGAATGTACGGCAAAGTGCTTGGCGCACGCCGTGGCCTTATAAAAGTCGCCGTCCCCCTGCAGGCCTTTGATAAACGCTGTGCCGATCTCCGCCGTCAGGAACGGATCTTCTCCGCAGGTCTCCTGTCCCCTGCCCCAGCGCGGATCGCGGAAAATATTGATATTGGGCGCCCAGTAGGTGAGCCCCTTGAAAATGCCCCGGTCGCCGAACGCCACGCTCTGGTTATACTTGGCGCGTCCCTCGGTGGACACAGCGTCCGCCACCTCTTTTACGAGGGTGGGATGAAAGCTTGCGGCCATACCGATGGATTGCGGAAACACGGTGGCGACGCCCGTGCGGGCCACGCCGTGGCAGGCCTCGTTCCACCAGTTATACTCGTGGATGCCCAGCCGCTCGATGGCGGGCGCGTCGTAGCGAAGCTGCGACATTTTTTCTTCCGCGGTCATCCGCGCCACGAGCTTCTCTGCTTTTTTTCTTGCGGTTTCAAAAGTCATAAATGCTCTCCTCCGAAAAGGATACGTTTTTTGTTTTAATAAACGAACGTGAACCTGCCGCCGGGGGCAACGTCGCCGCTCTTATAAAAATCCATGATATCGCCGTCTGTTTGCATATTGTCCGACAGCTTGAAGTTGAAACGGATCTTCCCTGTCAGCCCAAGGGCGGAAGCAGGGATTTTCAGTTCCATTTTATTGCCGCGCACCGTATATTCCGCCGTACCGGTCCGTTCAAAGCACCAGCCGCCGAGCGAGCGCTCCACCGTTACGGTGTTTGCGGTGGAATTATCGCGGTTCACAACATACTCAAAGCCCTCCCAGTGCGGGGAAACGCCGCTGTTGTCGGTATCGATGAAGATCCGCATCCAGGCGTTGTCGGTATGGGGCGTGATGTTCTCTTTGGTATAGATGGTAAGATAGATAAAACTGCCGTCGTCTCGCACCTGCGCCTTCACAAAATCGTTTCGCATGGTATCGGAGGTAAAATGCTCCCCCTGCCAGCCGTCGCTGTCGCGCCGATAGGTGCCGTTTGTGTAATGATAATAGGTTTTTGCGCCGTCCTCGTCTGCCGTTCCGGTTGAGATCCCCTTAAAGCGGCGGATATTCGCGGCAAGCTGATTATAAAAATGATCCTTCAGGATGCCGTCGGCAGGTTCGATATCCCGGCTGAATTCGTCGCTGAACTGATCGGGGAAGGCGTTTTCGGTTCCCTGCCACTCCGACCAACGCCCTGCGATCCATTCGTTCCAGCCGGTCACGAAGATAAAATCCGGGTCGGCGGCAATGGCGTTATCCCACTGCTGCTGAAAATTCACGCCGTATAGCAGGGCGTTTTCCGTATCGGACGTCACCGTCACGGTTTTGCCCGCCGTTTTGTAAGAATAGGAATACGCGCCTTCGGCATATGCGCGGCCCTGCACGTCCGCATCGGCGTTCATGGCAACGAGCTTTCCGTCGGCGGCGTTCTGCGCCACCGATACGCACATCTGCTCCACCCTGCCGTTTAAGGAGACGCCGTATTTCGCCTGCGGACAGGTGCTGCACCAGCCCCATATCTTCTGTTTATAGCGGGTGTCGCCGGAAAAATATCCGGGATCGTTTTCGCGGAAGGTAAAAAAGCTCAGGATCTCTTTTTCCGTGGGATCGTTTTCATTCAGTCCCGAGGAATGCGCCATGATCAGCGGCTTCTGATCCCAATAAAACCACAGATCCCGATATCTCCCCTTGGAATAGATATCGGCATACAGATGCTTCAGCGAAGTCGTCGTGTCCGCGCCGTCGTTGAAGGGCAGCATATACGCCACCTTCGGCACGTTCACGCCGTCCGTTTTTGCTTTTTCAAAAATTTCAAACAGCTTTTCGGCGCTCTCGTCCCAGGTTGCCGTGCCGTTGGTGCAGTCAAAAAAGATCACGTCCACGCCGGCGTCCGCCAGCAGCTCCGCGTGCTTACGCAGAACGTAGGCGTCGGTATCACGGTAATAACCGAAAAGCGGCTTATTCCAGTAGTGCGGACAGCCGCTGTAAGTGTTATTCCAAAAAGGCGAATCAAAGTCGTGCAGGATCTCGGGATGCTCCGCTAAAATCTCCGTGGCGTTGCGCGGAAGATTCGCCTGCGCAAAGTTCGTGTGCCAGGTCCAATAGAACATCCCCACAAATTTGCGGTTGTTTTTTTCTCTCACTTCACCCGCCATGGGCAGCGTCCGGCCGAGACCGTCCACCGCCGCCCACGTATCGGGACGGATATTCGATTCCGCCGGTTGATTCCTGTTCGGGCTGCCGAAGAAAAACGCAAACAGCGACATGAAAAACGCAGCAACCGTCATAAAAAACGATGTCAGCTTTGTAAACATGGTGTTTTCTCCTTTTATTCCGCCGGTTTCAGGGTAATGACTTCATAATAACAATGCGCTTCGGTCCGCAGGGGCATCCGCCAGCCGCAGGCGCCCGCGCTCACGTTCATCACAGATTCCTTGCCGTTATCTCCGTTAAAGTCACTGTTATAATCGCCGTATACGCTGCCGCCGATGAGAGCGTAGAGCGATTTGAGCGGGAAAAGCTGGCCCGCGTGTGTATGCCCAGAAAGCTGCAGATCCGCGCCCACAACACTCTCGCTTGCGGCGTTTTGCTCTTCAAAGTCGTTCGGCTGATGATCCGCCACGATCAGATAAGCCTCCGGGTGCGGATTCGGAAGCCTGGATGCGTCCTTGCGGCTTTCTTCCGAGAGATCCTCTCTGCCCAGCAGCTGCAGATCGGGCGCAAGAAGCGCATACGTATCTTTCAGGATTACGATCCCGTTTGACGTGATCGCCTGCTCCAGTTCCTCAGGAGTGAATTTCAGCCCGCCCGCGTATTCGGCGTGCCCCTGCCGGTCGTGATTGCCGTAAACGTAATACACCGGCGTTTCAAAATCCGCAAAGAGCGCGAAGGCGGCTTCCATTTCTTCTTTTGTCGTGTAATCATCCACGATATCGCCGCCGAGGATCGTGGCTTCGGGCTGCAGCGCCTTGATCTCCTTTATCGTTTTTTCAGTCACGGAAAAGGGCTGAGCGCTGCCCACATGCAGATCGGCAAGGAACACGATTTTGTGCTCCGTTGTGAGCTTTGCGGAAGTATAGCTGTGATAATTCGGCCTGACGGTTTCCATATTCACTACGCCAAACACAAAGAAGAGAACGCCGAACACAAGGCTCAGCGTTTTTTGTACTCCGAAATGCCGGTCGGTTTTTTTGATCAGAAGGATAACGCTGTAAACGGCGTCGGAAAACGCATCCATCAGCAGCGCGACGTACAGCGCCATCATCAGCGGCTGCACGACCCGCAGCTGCACGGGTCCCGCCAATACGAGAAAAGCAAACAGGATTGCAAGCAGCGCCTTCCCGACGATCAGCCCGATGCGCGGCAAAGGCCGGAACGTTTTTTTCCGCAGCGGGATCTGCGCCGCCGTCAGCAGCGCCTGCGCCAGAAGAAACAACAAAGAAAACTCAACGAAAATGCTCATAATCCACCTATAACGACTCTTTTATGAAATACACCTCAGAAACAGCGTCAGCCACCATCACACTTTCCTGATGGAAGAACACACAAAGATCCTTTGCGATCTCCTTTACTGTTTCTTCCGGTACGTCCATCAGCGTCAGTGCCAGCGTGCGTTCCTCTACAAAAGAACCGTCTTCATGGAAATAGCCGCCGTCCACCGTATGCACGGAAAACGCCACATGATAGGAATAACACACCTTTTTCAGAATCGAAAGATATTTCTCCGTCTTAAAGATTTGCTCATGGCTCTGCGCGTCGTTCAACCCGACATATATCTCCGTTCGTCGCATTCCGAATCTCCCGTTATTATTATTTACTGTTTCAAAACAATAAAAAGAATCATCTTATTTTAAACTGATTGTGATTTCATCGTCGCTGCCGGTGCGGTTGTTATACAAAAAGTCCTCCGCCATCTCAGCCAGTGAGGATCCCGGCGGGATCAGGCTCTTCACCTTTTCGATCTTAAACCGCTCCACCAGCCGGTCCGCGCGCCGGACCACGCCCATCAGGCTCTGATATTCCGTCGTATCAGGCGTAAACGGCGCGTTGCCGGGATAGATGTGCCGCAGGATCACAAACACAGCGTCCAGCAACCTTTTGTTTTTCGCTTCTTCCTTTTGCTGCGGCGTCATGCTGCGCCATGCTTTCCCGAGCTTTGCCGCGGTGGAAAGCTTTACGTTGTTCAGCTTTTTAAGCCCCATGGCAACGAGTTTTTTGTGGGAAGCAAGCTTATCCACCGGCAGAAAACCGGCAGCCTCTTTCAAAAAGGCATTGATATCCTTTGCGCCCAGCGGCAGCAGCCGCTCAAAAACGCCGGGCATGTTCAGGCCGTAAATATAATCGAACGCGCTCTTTCCGCCGGTATCCACGCCGTGAATGGTTTCGATCCCCACGCTTTCCACCGTGCAAACGCCTTCGTCCGCGTCCACTGTGACCTTACGCATTTTACCTGCGGCGTTGGCAAGGGCGATGGTGGCGACGTCGTAAAAATAACGCCCCTGTTCATCCTCGTATTTCCGGATGCTCTGCACGTGGGTATGGCCGGTAAACACCACACGCACGTTTTCCTCGCACATCAGCTTCCAAAGGTCTTTATACCCGCCGTACATCTCGTAATCCGCCATATGACGGAAAACCTCCCACGGAGGGAGCACCGGATGATGTACCGCCAGCAGGATATAATCCCCGGCGGCTTTTGCGTCTTCCATTTGCTGTTTCAGCCACTGCACGCCGTCTTCAAACAGCCCGCAGTGGCTGCGCCCGTTGCCGTTGTCAACGATCATAACAAGGCGCACGCCCTCCCCGAGCCGCACAACGTAGGAGCCGCTCTCCCGGTGGACGCTGACAGCGTCCGCGGGGCCGTAGTCGTAATAATAATCAAAGAGCTCGCTTTTTCGCATAAAGGGGACGGGCGCGGTGCCCGTTTCGGTATAGCGCACCGCGTCCTTCTGAAAGCATTCGTCGTCGCCGCCGCTGCAATAGTCGTGGGTGGCGGAGATCACATACGCCTTTTTGCCCGCCGCCGCCAGACGCTCCAGCCGCGCGCGGAAATCCACGTGGGATTCCATATCGCCGCCGTTCACGTTGTCGCCGGTAAAAATAACGGTGTCGGTTTCTTCGTCCGCAAGCACCTTTTCGAGGAAGGTGTCGAGGATCTCGGGGGTGGCCTTGATGGCGATCTGGTCGCCGCGCTCCCGGTTGTTGATGGGGGCGCCCTCCACCCACATCCGTTTTGAAATCAGGTGGGCGTCTGTGATCAGATAAAACGAGGTCTTTTTACTCATCGGTGCTTTCCTTCCGTTCTCAGGTCTCGGCATTGACACTGTCAACGTAATCGGAGATCATTTTGTCTCTGCGCTCAGAGAGCTCATAGTACATCTGCGCGCGGCGTTTTTTGTTGATGGGCCAGAGCATCTTGGGAACGATGCCGAGGATGCTGGTGAGGAACGGGACCACTGTGGACAGCGCGAAGAGCCAGAACTTGGTCCGTTCGCTTTGGGTACCGACCTTGAGGCCCTGTACGTAACCGACCCGCTTCATAACGAAGTTGTTGATGGTGCCCATAAAGATGCCCTGCAGCTTGGCGACCAGACCTTTTGCAACGCCGGTGGTGGCTTCCATCCGGTAGCCGTTTTTCCACTCGCAGTAGTCCATGGCCTCGTTCCACAGATCGGCGTTGATCACCTTGTTCACGCCAAAGAGGATCTTGGAGAAGAACTCGGTAAAGCC
>CACZOP010000097.1 GCA_902782845.1 Oscillospiraceae bacterium
CGAAGCTTCAGGGACAGCGGCAGAAATCACGGAGCGCCCGGCGTCCGGAACGCAGCCGTCCGGCAAAACGTCCGAAGCGGCCTCCGTCCGCTCAGATCTGCCGACGACAACGGCGCGGAGAACGGATACCGCCGAGGCAGCCCCGACTGCGGCGCCCCCGGTGCGCCCCGGTAATACCGCCGCCGTTTCAACGACCGCCCCCGCCGTATCGGACAAGACGACCGGATACGACGCTGCCGATCCCGCAACAACACAGGCGTCGCCCACAAAAGCGCCGGCCACGCTGCATCCGACAGAGACGGTTACAAGGCGCGCCGAACCGAAGACGACGTTGCCGCCCAAACCCACCGAACCGAAAACGACCGCGCCGCCGAAACCCACCGAACCTTCGGATCTTATTCCGCGGGAAGAGAGCACAAAGCGCGGCGGGGGGGCTGAAATTGCGGATCCCGGCACTTCGTCAAACAAGGGCAACTCGGCCGATGAAACTTCCGCCCGGGAAGAGGATCAAAACGCTTTCGACGATTATTGCCGGCGGATACTGCAAACGGAAGAACGGCTGCGAGGGTGCAGAACGGAGAAAAAAACAGCCGCGGAGCTGGAAGCGCTCTACGGGGGAACCTATCTGCCGACGCTTTTTCTTTACACGGCAGAAAGACCTCAGCCCACCGTAACGCCGCACGGGGTGTATTACGAAGAAGGCAAAACGGAGCCGACGGTATTCAACCGCTATGAATACAATTGGAGCGGAACTTGGGGCGGGGAATACCGGGTGCAGCTGTATGTATTAAAAGATGACGACGGCAGCTATCCGACTTCGGCGCTGTCCGCGCTGGAGACCTATCGGGACGTACACGGCGTGCGAGTGTATTTCCGCTGTGAATCGGAAGATGATTCTGTTTATTCCGCGCTTGCAAAACGCGGCGATACGGTGTTTTTGATGAAGGTACAGGGGCCGTCCTCCGGGGCTGTAGTAATAACTCTTTTTGATTCCGCGTTTGCGGGATAGCCGGATTTTGAAGCTGTCGTGCAGAATCTGTGAAATTTTTGTAAAAACAAAAAAATCTTCCTTTTTTTCATTGTTTTTTCAGAAGGCCGGGTGTAAAATAAAGATGAAAGAAAAAAGGAGGATTGAAATTATGGAAGACTTTTTCGGAAAATTCGTAGCGTTTATTATGGCAATGGTCAAGTATATTCAGGATCTTGTGGGTTATTTCCGCGCAAAGAACGACGGGTTGAATCCCGAGCAGCCTGAATTTCCTTCCGTCGGCTGAGAATCAACCGCAGCAGAAAAATCGCCGCTCTCGTCTGAGGGCGGCTTTTTTCATTATCCGATCCCGTTTTTTTTCATGAATTCCTCCGTGGTAAGGGCGGCGGTACGGTTGATACGGCAAAGCGGCGGGAGCGGGCTGTTTTTTGAAAGGACGTTGAGCCGTTCGTCGCAGGTGAGGAACACGGTAAAGCCCGCCTGTTCCAGAATCGTTTGCGTGTTTCGGCTTTTTGCCCCATAGGGGTAGGCGAAGATCAGCGTGGCGTCCGTCTGTTCCCGCAGCATGGCTTCCCGCATGGCGGCGGCGTCCGCTTTCAGCGCGTTTTCATAGGCTTCGTCGCTTTCTCCTTTTTCCCGCGCGCAGCCGTTGCGGGGAGAAAGCGCGTGCATATCGTAGGTGTGGCTGCCGATCTCAAACCGGCCGCTTCCCTGCAGGGTGCGGATCTCTTCCCACGTGAGATAGGAATAATCGGGGGAACGGTATTGTTCTTTCCCGGCGTTGTCGGCGTAGCGGCCCACGATATTCAGCTCCGCTTTTGCATCCGCCTCTTTCAACAGCGGCAGAACGTTGGTGAGATTATTATAAAAACCGTCGTCAAAGGTCAGTACCACGGGTTTTTCGGGCAGCGTTCCCGTTCCCCCGGCAAAGGCCAGCAGATCCCGCAGAAAAACGGTCTGATACCCGTGGACGCTGAGATACCGCAGATCTTCCCGGAATGCGGCGGGGGAGAGGATATAAACGGAACGCGCGGTGGGGTGGTCGCAGACGCTGTGATACATAAGAACGGGGACCGTGCGGGTGTTCCCTTCGTCCGTTTTGTTCCGCGGCGGCAGCGCCTGCGCGGCATTTCCGGTCGTCTGCCCGGCGGCGACGGCGTTCCTCCGCTCCGCCCCGACCGGATCCGTCTGATTTCCGCAGCGGAAACACAAAAGAAGGGCAGCCGGAAAAAAAAGTACCGCCGCCCCCAGAGGAAGCAGCAGCTTTGCCCGCAGTCGAATATGTGCAAACATGGGAACAGCCTCTCTTTTCAGGGTTACTGTTCCATTCTATGCCGGATCGGAGAAGACTATGCGAGGGGAGGAAAAACTCAGCGGATAAAGTGCGTGGGCGTCCAGGGCTCTGTTTCGGGCAGACCGAAGGTTTCTTTTCCAAGCGCGATGCTTTTCATCAAAAAACTCATGTTCCGGGCAAGGGTGCGCATGGTCTGCAGCCCTTCGGCGTCTTCTTTTGCTTCGCCGGGCGTTCTGCCGTGTACGCTGTTCCAATACCGGCTGCTTGCCACTGGCATACCGCTGATGGTGAAGTATTTGTTCAGTTCGTCAAAGGTGGCGGAACAGCCGCCCCGGCGGGCTACGGCAACCGAAGCGCCGACTTTCATGGTTTTATCAAAGCCCGTGCTGTAAAACAGGCGGTCGAGGCAGGCGATGAGGGTGGCGTTTGCCGAAGCGTAATACACGGGGGAGGCGATCACCAGGCCGTCCGCCGCCTCAAATAAAGGGGCGATCTCATTCACCGCGTCCGAAAACACGCATTTTCCCGTTTTCGCGCAATTCCCGCAGGCGACGCAGCCGCGGATCTCCCGGTTGCCGAGCAGAACGGTTTCGGTTCCGATCCCTTCCGCCTCAAATATTTTTGTCATTTCCCCCAGCGCAAGCGCGGTGTTGCCGTTGGCATGGGGGCTGCCGTTTAATAATAAAACTTTCATTTTTTTCTTCCTTTTTCTTCGTTATTTTACCAGCATGATCAGCGCCGAAAGGGTGGGGACCGAAAGAAAATAGGTGACCATGTTGAACATCTTGAGCTTATAATGCTTTTTGTATTTTGGGTTGAACATCAGGATGGCGATGGAAAAATCCGAAGCCACAAACAACACCGCGCCGAGAATGGCGACGACCGCCGTGAGCACGGCGTTTGGCGTGCCGGCCTGTATCAAAAGGATCCCCATTACCGCCGCTTTGCAGAGCATGGTGGTGATCACGGTGGCGTAGAGGAGGATGGGGATCAGCAGCAGACCCTTGACCTCGGTGCCGATCTTGTGAGAGAAAAGCAGGAAGAACAGGTCGAAGGCCAGCACGAAAACGATCTCGGGAACGGTGATGAAACCGCGTTCCGGCGACAGGGTTCCGATCACCGACAGGAAAGCTGCGATAAACACGAAGTGCGCCGAAAGGAAGGATAAAAAACCGATAGCGGGAAAAATTTTGGCCTGCCACAAATGCAGAAACAGGTCGCCGCACCAGCTCAGGAACAAAGCAATCATCATCAGGATCGCGAATTTCCCGAAGTTGCGCGCGATGATCATGGCAAGCGCCCCTGTGATCAGGTAGCCCGTGGCTGCCGCCATTTTCAGCGCCAGCGATTTTTTGCAGGGACCGTTCGTCTGCGCCTTCACGAAAAAGGGGTTGATCACGTTGATCGCGATAAAGAACGCAAAGAATAAAACGAGCAGGAAGGTGGTCATTTGCCGTTACGCCTTCTTTCTTTTTTTGTAGAAATAGACCTGTACGATAATCACGGCCGCCGCCGCTGCCAGGCACAGCAGGATCCGGGGCAGCGTGATTGCTTTGCCCGCCGCGCCGGTTTCCAGCGCCTCGTAGTTGAGGTCGATCTCGTCCATGGCGTTTATAAGAGCGGTATAGGCGTCCCGCAGGTCCTGCAGGGAGGCGCTTTTGTCGTCCAGCAGCGCTTTCGACGTTGCCATCGCGTCGGTATAAGCTTTTTTATAGTCGTTCAGGGCGTTGTCGCGGAACACCGGCGGCTGCCACACGGACGTGGAGTGCGTATACAGCGTCTGCAGGCGGCTGCGTGCGGCGTCGGCGTCGTTCTGATAGGCGGCGAAACCGGCGGGATCGTTGGTGAGGATCACACTGTAGCCGCGGGAGATCAGATCGTCCCACCATTTGACGGTATCCTCCCGCGCGCCGCAGGTTTCACTGTCGGCGGTGTTCGCCACGGCGCGTATTTTTTCTGTGATGCGTCCCAGCACCGAGGGGTAGTAGATCACGCCGTAACGGTTGGTGGTTTTCAGGTTCACGCCCGCAGCGCCGCTGTTGTTCAGCGCCTTTACAAAGCCCGTTATGTCGAAGATCACGTTGCTCCGCTTTTCGCCCAGCACGCAGTATTCTCCGCCATAGGCCGCGATCGCGGTTTTTATGCTTTTTGATTTTCCCGTGAACAGGAGCGCCGTACGCTCGGCGGCGTTGTTCTCCGCTACCGTTTGCACCACGGTTTCGGCAATGGCGGCGTCCGCCACGGCAACAGCCGCGAAATCATGGTCCCGCGCCAGCGTCAGAAATTCCGCCAGCGTGAGGATATGCGCCTTCGTTTCGGGATTGTTTTTGCCGCCGTTTTTGTTTTTCAGGGGCAGCGCTTTCAATTCCTCCAGCGTGTAGTCCGCCACCGCGTCGGCAGCTGTCCCCAGCATCCGTTTCGCGCTGTTGGCTTCGCAAAGCACCGGGACGCCGTCTTTGGTAAGGCTTACGTCTGCTGCCGCCAGCCGGAGCCCGGCGTTTATTGCGGCAAGGATCGCTTCCTCCGAGTTTTCGGGGGCGGCGTGCCGGTCGCCCCGGTAGGAGACCCCGAGGGTGGGGCCGGCCGGGTCTTTCAGCGATTTTATCGCCGCGGCGGCGTTTTCTTCCGCAAAAGCGGCACCTGCGAAGAGCAGGAGCGCCGCCAGAATACACGGCAGGAGCGCCGCATAATAAATATATCGTTTCATTCTTTATTCCTCCAATGCTTTTCCTATACTACCATATTTCGTTTTGCCGCACAAGACTGAAAAATGACAGAATCACGGAAAAAAATTACAATTTCAGCGTTTTTTTAAGCGAAAGGTGCTACTATCACTGCGTCCGGAAGGACGGAAAAATGGAAACGGGTAAAGCCGTTTTTTTTGACTTTACAAATACAATTGTTTGTGTTATAGTGTAAAAAGAGAAGTGCGGGGTTTTCGTTCGCATTCCTGAATCAGAGAGGTAATCGCTTTATGGCTGTAAAGAAAAAAGCTGTGATGGCCGTTGCGTCCGCTGCGCTGGACGGGATTTTCAACTATATCGATAAGAATCCCGAGGAGGGATATGGAAAGATCCTTGATTTTGCCGAAAAGCTGATCGGGGACCATCTTTTCCCAAAAGAAAATTTCAGAAAAATGAAGGCCGGCGCCGCCGATCCCAACAATATTTATACCCGGCTTGCCAACGGTATGCTGCGGGACGTGGACCGGAGCGTGCTCAAGCATATGCTCCTCACCCTCGGGATCGAGGCGGGTTATTTCGGCACCAGAGAGGTCCGCGCCAACCGCGAGAAATACAACTGCAATATCCCGTGGACGATCCTGTTCGATCCCACCAGCGCCTGCAATCTGAAATGTAAGGGGTGCTGGGCGGCGGAATACGGTCACCGGCAGAGCCTCACACTGGACGAAATGCGTTCCATCATCACGCAGGGCAGAGCGCTCGGCACGCATATGTATATGCTTACCGGCGGCGAGCCTCTGATCCGGAAAGACGATATCCTCCGCCTGTGCGAGGAATTCCCCGACTGCATGTTTATGAGCTACACCAACGGCACTCTCATCGACGACGAATTCTGCGAGAACGTAAAGCGGGTGGGGAACCTTGCCTTTGCTCTGAGTGTTGAGGGCACCGAGGTCACCAACGACGCCCGCCGGGGCGAGGGCGCCTATGCCGACACCATGCGCGCCATGGCGCTGCTCAGAAAGCACAAGCTGCTCTTCGGCATCTCGGTTTGCTACACCCGGCAGAATTTCGACTATGTGATCTCCGACGAGTTTGTGGATAAAATGATTGAAAACGGCGTGAAATACGCCTGGTATTTCAACTACATGCCGGTTGGCCACACCGCCGACAAGGAGCTGATCCCCACCCCCGCCCAGCGGAAGACCATTTATTTCTGGCTGCGGAAGATGCGGAAAAGCGAGACCGGCAAGCCCCTGATGGTCATCGACTTCCAGGACGACGGCGAATACGTGGGCGGCTGCATCGCCGGCGGGCGCAATTATTTCCACATCAATTCCGCGGGCGATATCGAGCCCTGCGTGTTCATCCACTTCTCCGATTCCAACATCCGCAAAAACACGCTGCTCGAGGCTTTGCAGAGCCCGCTGTTTATGGAGTACCGCAAGGGGCAGCCCTTCAACGACAATCATCTGCGGCCCTGCCCGATGCTTGAAAATCCGGGGGCGCTGCGGGAGATCATCAATAAAACCGGCGCAAGATCCACCAACCTGATCGCCGAAGAAGACGTGGACACGCTCTGCGGCAAGTGCGACGATTTCGCCTATGAATGGGCGCCGGTGGCGGAGGAGATCTGGAATTCCACGCCGCATCCCAAAACGCACACGCAGTATTACCGCGACGGGGGAAAGGCGAAGATCCAGTGATCGGGTGAGACGATTGATGCCCGCCGTATCGGACGACGGCATTCTGAACCGATCGCGTGAGGTTTGACTGAAAGGAAAGATGCGCATATGAAACGGCTGCTTGCGGTTTTTCTGGCCGGGATCCTGCTTCTGGCTTCCGGCTGCGGGTATCGTATTTCCATCACGAAGGAAGAAGACGAAACGACTGAGAGCGCCACCGTTGCCGAAACCACCACCGAAGAAACGACTGTGCCGGAGACCACCGCCGAACCTACCACGGCGGAGGAAACGACCATCAGCCCGCTGACCGAAAACGGGATCGTCTATGAATCCGAGAATTACCGCCCCATGGCGATGGATTCCAGGCATATCCTTCAGCTGTATACCGAAGTCGTGAACAACGTCAAGCTCCGCTGCCCCGGCTTTAAAAAACGGGACGACCAGAATTTCTCGGACGTACAGACCGGCAGCGGCGATTTTCAGGTTGCAAACCGGATATTGAATCTGGTAGCGACCGAAGTGCTGAAATCCGCCGCGGGAGAGAGCGACGTTTCCACGATCCCCGCGCACGACGATCTCAAAGTCCTCAACAACTTCCCCATCTACGGGCAGGAATACGCCTGCGCCTTAACGGAGCTTTCGATGCTGAAATCCGCCGCCTGCTATACCGACGGCGAGCGCTGCAAGATCGTTCTGACCGTGCAGGATACCTCCAACGCCGAGCCCGTGACCTCGGAATTCGGAAAGATCATGACGCCGGTGCGCCGGGAGGAGATCGCCGACCGGATCACCCGTTATTTCGTGATGCTGGACGAAGAAAAATTCAAATTCGATTTCCGCTACACGGGCAACGAGATCATCTGTGTGTTCAATAAAGAAACGAAAGAGCTGGAATATCTTTCGCAGCGGATGATCGTGAATATCGACATCAATCTGGATATGGATCTGGTGATCTTCTCCACCGATTTCGTAAGAGCCACGGGCAAAGTCATCAGCCATATTGAGTATACCGATTTCGACTGGTCGGCAGAGGGAGAGAGCGGGACCGCCGCCGAAGCGAGAACGACCGCGCCGCCGGCTTCCGCGCGCGCTGCGGGATCCGCTGCTGCGGAAACCGCGACAAAAAAGCCCTCGAACTGAGGAACCGTATCAAAAAATAAATCCGGAATGAAAAGTCCCTCTGTTTGCCGCGGAGGGATTTCTGTTGATAAAGAGGTATTTCCGCAAATCTGATGAACCGTAAAAAAAGCGAAAAACAAAAATCGCCCGCCCTGCTCCTGCTCCCCGCCGTGGTCGCCCTTTCGTGGCCCACCATGCTGGAGGAGCTGATGCAGACGGCGGTGCAGTATATCGATACCTTTATGGTGGGATCCCTTGGGACAGAGGCGACAGCGTCGGTGGGCGCCACCACCACGGTGAACTGGCTGATCGGCAGCGCTATCCATGCGCTGAGCATCGGCTTCCTGGCGTATATTTCGCAGGCGCTGGGGGCGGAGGACGTTCCCCGGGCGAAAAAAGCGGCGGCGCAGGCGGTATTCGTCACGCTGGTCACGGGTTCGCTGTTTACCGTGCTGACTCTGAGCCTCAGCGGGGTGATCCCGCAATGGATGCAGGCGGACGCGGAAATCCAACGAACAGCCTCCACCTACTTTTTTATTCTGTACCTGCCCATGTTTTTCCGCACCGCCAACATCATGTGCGGCACGGTGCTGCGGGCGGCGGGCGACACCAAAACGCCCATGCGCGTGGGGATCATTATGAACCTCACAAACGTGGTCCTTAATTTCTTCCTGATCTATCCCACCCGCCGGGTCCGGCTCTTTTCCGCGTTTTTCATGCTGCCGGGCGCGGGGCTGGGGGTCGTTGGCGCCGCCGCCGCAAGCGCGGTTTCGTTTACGCTCGGCGGGATCCTGATCGCCTGGTCGCTGCTGCGGCACCCGCTGATCTCTCCCCGGGGCGAAAGCATCCGTCCGCAGAGGGACGTGCTTTCCGACTGTATGCGGGTGGCGCTCCCGAACATGGCGCAGCGCTTCTTCACCTCGCTGGGCTACGTGGTGTTCGCTTCCGCCATCAATGCGCTGGGCAAGACCGCCACAGCCGCCCATACCGTGGCAAACACAGTGGAATCGGCGTTTTATATCCCCGGCTACGGGATGCAGACCGCCGCCGCGACCCTCACAGGCAACGCCGTCGGCGCAAAGGAACGGGGAAAAATCAAAACGCTCTCCCGGGTGATCGTTACGCTGGAGATCGCCATGATGCTCGTTTCGGGCGGCCTGCTCTTCGCGTTTGCGCCGCAGATGGTCCGGCTGTTCTCAAAGGACCCGGAGGTGATCAGGCTTGGGGCGACGGTGCTGCGGATGGTGGCGCTCTCGGAGCCCTTCTACGGCGTTTCCATTGTCACCGAGGGAATGCTGCAGGGAGCGGGAAAAACCGTCGTGCCGTTCATTTTCAATATTATCTGTATGTGGGGCGTTCGTATCGGCGGAACGCTTGTCTGCACCAAAATGTGCGGTCTGGGACTGATCGCCGCATGGGGCTGCATGATCGCCGACAATTTGTTGCTGCTGGTTTGTTTCCGGATCTATTATCACAAATCCGACCTTTTGCGGGAACCGGAAAAAGCATAGAGAATACCGAAAAAAGAACTCCTTTGCCGGCCGGCAGAGGAGCCTTTTGCGTTTTATAGGTTTTTTGGTTACATGAAATATCCCATAAAGGTGGTTAAGAGCAGCGTGCGTTTCCCGCCGCCGCCGGGGGTTGTGACTTTTGCGGGCAGATCCTTTGTGATGGACGTGATCCGCAGGGATTCGGTGCGTACCCAGTTGGAAGTAAAACTGTCCATGCCGAGGAAGCGGTCGCCGTTCATATAGATCTGCGTGCATCCGCCGTCGGATGTGCGGAAGGTGTAGATCCGGCAGGGTTCAAGCGCGTCCAGCAGACCGTCCGTGACCGTATCCGCCTCGCTCAGCGCGGGCATGGCGCCCATGTTGACTTCGTTCTTGAGGTCATCTAAATCAAGACCGAGTATCGACATGGTTGCTTTGTCCATTTTATAATATGCGTTCTTCCCGCTGTGGATCATATAAACGTCGTTGCCGATGACCTGTATCGCCACCTGCTGCCCTTCCATGTCCGAACACATATAGAACAGATCGTCGCTCTTTGCCGCCTCCATCGGATGGACGCCGCTGCCGTCGTTCATGCTGCCGGTGAAGTAAAAGACGCCGCTGCGGTAGATATCGTATTCGTTGTTTCCCGTGTAGTCCGGCTGCGGCGCCGGATCTTCGGGTTTTTCCGGCAGACCGAGCGTTTCGAGTCCTACCGCCGCGCGGAGGATCAGCCTGGCGTCCTCGGCGGTAACTTCATTGTCGCCGGTCACGTCGCAGGCGTTATATTCGTCGCTGCCCGTTTCGTAGGTCTCGAGTCCCACCGCTTTGCGCAGGCAAAGGCGGGCGTCTTCTGCCGTCACTTCGCCGTCGCCGGATACGTCCCCCGGAAGGAACGCCGCCCCGGCAAAAGCCGTAAACGAGATCAGCAGCACGGCGGCTAAAAGGAAAGAACAGATTTTTTTCTTGCGTTTCATTGTGTTTGCTCCATGAAATTCTTATTTCGGTCCCACTTAGCTGAGAATACCTTCCATTTCTCTCATAAAGGTCAGCATGAGGACCCTTTTGTAGTCTTTCGGGGGCGCGCTCTTATCCGCGGGCACGTCGGCGGTAATGGAGTCTATAATAGTGGTGGATGTGCCGCCCGCCGAGATTTCCTCAAAGCCCAGCAGCCGGTTGCCGTTCATATAGATCACTTCCCGGCTCCCGTTATCGCTGTTGAACGTATAGATGATACATTGTTGGCCGTTGAATTCGCCGTTTGCCACGGCATCCGCTTCCGACAGCGGAGCCATATCGGTGAAGCCCAGCTCCGAAACGTCCAGAAGATCTTCGGTGGTCATGCCCATCATATCCAGAAGAACGGAACTCATTTCCATATAGATCTTTTTTGCGGGGTAAAGCATATACATTTTTTTGCCGCGCTGCAGCATGGCCATTTCAACGCCTTCCATATCCGTCTTCATATAAACGGAGTCGGGCGTAACGGCGATTTCAAGCGGCTGATTTGTGCCGTCGGAATCCTTCAATCTGCCTGTGGCATAGAAGCTGCCGCTGCGAAGGATCTCATATTCGTTGTGCTCGGGGTCGGGGGCCGGAACCCCAAGGCTTTCAAGCCCCACCGCCGCGCGGAGGATCAGGCGGGCGTCCTCGGCGGTGACTTCATTGTCGCCGGTCACGTCGCAGGCGTTGTATTCATCGCTGCCCGCTTCGTAGGTTTCGAGCCCCACCGCTTTGCGCAGGCACAGACGCGCGTCTTCCGCGGTGATCTCACCGTCGCCGGATACGTCTCCCTTTGCGTAGGCCGCCGCGTTCAGCGCGAAGCAGCCGAGAAGGATACATGCAAGAAGAAGTACGGAAATTTGTTTTTTCATTTTTCATCGAGTCCTTTCTTATGTAATTGAAAACAGGATATCTGTATATCGCTCAGGTGACCATGCCGCCGTTGATGCCCAGCACCTGCCCGGTGATATAAGAGGCGGCGTCGCTTAAAAGGAAATACACGGCTTCGGCGATCTCGGCGGGTTCGGCAAGCCGCCCCATGGGGATCTCTTCACAGAGCGAGGCGATCTCCGCCGGAGAAAAAGCGTCCATCATGGCGGTGCGCACCGCGCCCGGAGAAACGCAGTTCACCCGCACCCCGCTTGGCGCCGCCTCCTTGGCCAGCGCTTTTGTGAGCCCGATGACGCCGGCTTTTGCGGCGGAGTAAGGAACCTCGCAGGAAGCGCCTACCTGCCCCCACATGGAGGCGATATTCACGATGGCGCCGCTTTTCTGCCGCAGCAGATGGGGGAGCACGGCGCGGCAGCAGAAAAAGGTCCCGTTCAGATGCACGCCCGTCATGTCGGTCCATTGCTCGTCGGAAACCGTGTCGAAGAGCTGCTGCTTCGCGATCCCGGCGTTGTTTACCAGCGCGTCCACGCGGCCGTTGCGGGCGATGACTGCCTGCACCATGGCGTCCGCCTCTCTGCTTTTTCGCAGATCCGCCCGCACAGGGAAGGCGTCAAAACCCCGTTCTGTAAAAACAGAGGAAAGGGCAACAGCCTTTTCCTCTGCGTTGTGATAGTGGATCGCGACGGAATAACCGGATTCGCACAGCTTTTGTGCGACGGCAGCGCCGATGCCCCCGGCGCCGCCTGTGATGATTGCAGTTTTCATAATGCTCCGTTGTTTATCCGATAACGTCTTTCATTGCGTTCATGAAGGAGATCATGTTCGCTTTTTTGTAATTTGCGGGCGGCGCGCATTTCTCCGCCGGAACGTTGGCGGTGATGGAGGTGATGGTGGTGGATGCGGTCCCGGAGCTGGAAACGTCCTCAAAGCCCAGCAGCTTGTTGCCGTTCATATACACGACGGTGCGGTTGCCGGTGCTCTTGTTGAAGGAGTAGATTTTGCAGGGCTGACCGGCATACTCGCCGTCCGCCACCGTGTCGGCCTCCGAGAGGTCCCGCATATCCGAGAAGCCCAGTTCGGAAACGCTGAGCAGCTCGTCGGAGCTCATTCCCATCATACCCATGATCACAGAGCTCATTTCCATATACATCTGTTTCGCGGGGTAGATCATATAGAGATCGCCGTTCTGCTGCAGCATTGCCATATCAACGCCCTCCATTTTGGTGAGCATATAGATGGAACTCGGCGTAATGGCGATTTCCAGCGGCTGGTTTGTGCCGTCGGTATCCTTCATTGAGCCGGTGGCATAGAAGTTGCCGCTGCGAAGGATGTCGTATTCGTTGACGCCGGCGGGCTGCTGCTGTTGCTGTTGCTGCTGCTGGGTGGGCGCCTGAGTGGGCGCCTGGGTGGGCGCCTGGGTTGTTTTATTGTTGCCGCTCTGCGTCGGCTTTGCGGCTGACGTGGAGCTGCCGCCGTTGTTGGCGGGCTGGGTCGCGCCGCTGCCGGAAGGCTGTGTGGCGCCGTTGTTTCCGGCGGAAGGCGCGGCGGTCGTGGGGGTGCGGGGCGTCATTTCCTGACTGATATATTCCGAGATCTGCTCTTGCGAAAACACGGTGGAGCCCGCTTCATCGGTCACGCTTTCCATCTGCGCTGCGATCTCCGATGCAAGCTCACTGGCCTCGGATTCCACGTCGTATTCGGAAACGCTCTCTTCGGTGGTGGTTTCGCCGCCGAGATCGTTGCTGAACTTTACGCAGCCGACGAAAACGACAAGGATAAGTACGATGAGGAAAATTATAAGATAATGCATTTTTTTCATTCTCTCTCCCGATTCCTTTCTTGCTGTTGTTTTCAGTATACAATAAAAGCTGCCGGAAATCAATAGAATTTGTCAAAAACAGCTTCCGTCGTATGTCTATACTTTAATCGTAGGCGCTGAAAATTATCTGAAAATCGGCACTGTATTTTTACAGTTTTCCCGATCGGCCGGAAATTCCGCTTTTTCAGGCGGAACTTACCAGAGCACGTAGCCGTAAAGGTGCATCAGCTCCACCGCCCGCATCGAATCTCCGAGATTTTCATCCTTTTCAACACAGATCATGCAGTCCGCGCCGCTGAGCGCGTCGGTGATCCCCTGTGAAGCGTAGTCTCCCGCCGCCAGAGTGAAAACGAAGGGCAGCGCCGTAACGTCCGCGAAGCGCTCGGTCCCCACTGTTACGTTTTTCGGCTGGTGCGAAAGGCGCGCGTCCACACACAAGGCGCTTGCCGTTGTTTGCAGCAGATTGCCGCCGTAGGCCGGCAGATCGTCGTTGGCCAGCGGGTCGAAAGCGGTATGGCGGCACATGACGATCACCCGCGCGTTGCCGGCGGATTTTGCCGCAGCGTCCACAAAAGCGGTGAGCGCCGTGTTGCGGGAGGCGTTTATGCTCTCTTCGCCCGGATAATACGCCATGGCGGTGCCGGAATCCGGCGAAAAGCAGACGTTATCCAGCAGAATATAGTCAAAGCCTGCCGCCGCGGCGGCGCCGACGATCTGCGTCAGATAGGTCCGGGCCGCCTGCGAGTAGGGGTTGAGCCATGCGCTGCCCGCGTTGTCGGTCCAGACCTCGCCGCCGGCGTCGGTCCTTCGCACCGCCATCGACGTTTCCCAGTTCGCGGCAAGGGGATCGAGGAAGCAGCTGATATAGGCGCAGGCGCTGCATCCCGCGTCTTTGAGCGCCTTGAGCATTTCCGATGGGTCGATCTCCCGTTTCCCGGCGGCGGCAAAGTCCGGCATGGCCAGATTTACGTAGCCGCTTGCTGATTTGATCTCAAACAGGGCGGTGTTGCAGCCCTCCGCGGCGAGCGCTTGGGCCACGGCGTCGGCGTTTCCCGCCGCATAGGCGTCGTAAGAAAAACGGAGCATCCGCACCTGCGCTGCCGGCGGGACGTTGTCTTCGTCGGCGACTTCGTTTGCGGGAGGGTCTTCGGAGATCATCAGACAGGTTTTTGTAACGATGAATGAAAAGCAGAACACAAGGATCCCGCAGAGCAGATAGACCCAAAGCCTTTTTTTCTTCCCCAGGTTCTCGGTATTCTCGCGAAAACCCTCGGTGTCCACCCTGGCGGGATACACCTTTGTAAAACGGTAAAAGCCCCGGGTGCGTTCGGTGCGCTGCGCCTTTTGCCCGGAGGCGTTTTTTGTTCGTTTTACAAAGACCTGCAGCCGCTCCTGTTCCTCCGCCTGCCGCTGCTTTTCCCGTGTCTCCTGCCGACGTTCCAGCACAAAGTCCTTTCGCCACCGGGCGATGTTCCCGCTGTCGGCGGGGGAAGCTGCGGCGGGCGGCGCGGTTTTTTTCGCTTTTCCGCGTTTTTTGACTTTGGCTTTTTTTTCGGTTTCGGGTTTTCCGGTCTTTTTTGTTTTTTCGGTTTTATCTTTTTTCATTGTATTATGGCATGTCCGGCGGAAAAATCCGCTTGTGTTTCCTGTTTTTTTGCATTGCGAAAGCGGGGGCTGCGGAATAGAATATCAATATACGGAACGAATCGGGAGTTGATTCTTGTTATATGGAGATCACTGTAAAAAACGAATACCGCGTGGAGGTGGGGCTGACCGACGCAGAGCTGTCGCGCCTCGGGGTCAGCTTTGAAAGCCTCGATTACGGAAAAATAGAGACCCGCCGCGCTTTGTGGACGGTGGTGGGAGAGCTGCGGAAGCAGGGTGTGGAGGTGCGGCTCTCGGGACGGGTGCTGATCGAGGCGGAAAAAACGGAGGCGGGCTGCCGTCTCTCGATCACATCGCTGCCCTCAAAAAGCGCCGACGAAAGGTCGGTAAAACAGCTGGTGAAGTCTCCGCCTCTGCCTGCGGTTTTCGCGTCGGAAAACCGTGAAGCGCTGGACCGCGCCGCGCGGCTGCTCGGTCCGGACGCCGTGACCGCGCTGTATCACACGCGGGACCGGTGGTTCCTGCTGGTGAACGGCGGCTGCGGCGAAGAAGCGTTGCTCCGGGCGGCGGAATACTGCCCGGCGTTCGTTCCCGCGGACGATCTGTTCCGCGCCTTTCTGGAGGAACACGCGCCGCTGCGGGAGTCCCGGGCGGGGGGTACATAAACGCTTTTTTTGTCAGGCGTTTTTCAGCGCGGCGACGGCAGCCGCCCGGTCTTTTGCCGAGAACACAAAGCTGCCCGCCACGAATACGTCCGCTCCGGCTTGCGCCGCAAGGGGCAGCGTCTCGGCGGTGATCCCGCCGTCCACTTCGATCAGGGTGTGAAGCCCTCTTCTGCGGCATTCCGCCCGCACGGCGGCGATCTTCGGGAGCATGTCGCGCATAAAGCTCTGGCCGCCGAAGCCCGGCTCCACCGTCATCACCAGCACCATATCCAGCTTGTCGAGATAGGGGAATACGGTTTCGGCGGGGGTGGCGGGCTTAACGGAAACGCCCGCTTTTTTCCCATGGCTGCGGATCAGATCCACGGCTTCTTCGGTGTCGCCGTCGCTTTCGGCATGCACGGTGATATAGTCCGCGCCCGCGTTCGCGAAATCCGCGATATAGCGCAGCGGCTCGCTGATCATCAGGTGCAGGTCGAAGGGCAGCGCCGTTTCTTTTCGCAGAGATTTCACCACCGGGATCCCCAGCGTGATGTTGGGCACAAAATGCCCGTCCATCACGTCGATATGCAGCAGATCCGCGCCGGCGGCCTCGCATCCGGCGGCTTCGCTGCCGAGGCGGGCGAAGTCGGAGGCAAGAATGGAAGGGGAAATATATCGTTTCATCGGTTTTGCCGCGATCCTTTCGTTGAAAATGGATGGAATTCGGATCCCCGGTGATTCCGGGAATGTTTTTCTTCTCTGAAAATACAGTATAGCATAGGAAAGCGTATAAATCAAATCTTTTTTATTGACGACGGGAAATTCTTATGGTAAAATTATCATGGATTTTTATTTGAATCCGGTGTTCTGTCGGTTTTCACCTGAAACGGGAGGATTTTGCTTATGAACGCGGACTTTAAGGAAAGCGGCTTCATGTACGGACTTGCGATCTTTGTGATCGGTTTTGTGGTGCTGGAATCGGTCTTTTTTATCGTAAAAGCTTGGAAGCGGGGAAAAGAGCTCGGCATTTCAAAAGAGACCATGAAAAACACCGCGTTTTCCAGCGTGATGTTCACGCTGGCTCCGGCGTTTTCGATCCTTGCCACGGTTTTCGTACTGGCAGGGGCGCTGGGCATCGTGCTGCCATGGATCCGCCTGAGCGTGATCGGCAACCTTTCTTACGAAACGGTGGCCAGCGAAACCATGCTGGAGGTGTTGGGATCCTCGCTGCGGCAGCCGGTGACCGATCCGTCGCAGTTCGGCGCGGTGGCGTGGGTCATGACCGTGGGCGCCACCTTCCCGCTGGTACTGCTGCCGATCTTTTGCAAAATGATCCAGAAAAAGGTGACCGGAGCGGTGCATAAGAGCAAAGAAAGCTCCCATCTTGCGGACGTGGTTTCCGCCGCCGCCTTCATCGGTATCATCGCGGCGTTCATCGCCCGGGCGATCAACGGCAAAACGGCCGACGGCGTCGGCGACGCGGGCTTTATGTCCATTGTCACGCTCGTCACCGCCGTGGTCGTCAGTCTCCTGCTCGAAACCCTTTGCGAAAAAAAGAAGCTTTCAAAGCTCCAGCCTTTTGCCATGCCGCTGAGCATGTTCGCCGCCATGGGGATGGCCGTGCTGCTGAATCAGGTTTTACCCGAAGCGGTAACGGCGCTCACCTGGTGGAACCATATATGATCGGGAGGGCGGAAGAATGAAAAACGGGAAAGCGAATGAACGGACGTATTTCGACCGCGTGCATACGTGGGGCAGGCTCTGGACCGTCGGCGCGCTGCTCACGCTCTTTTCTGTGCCGATCGCCATCTGCCTCCACTATAACGTCTGGCCGCAGGCGCACGACGTTTTCATGGCGCTGATCAAGGTACTTCCCATCTACTGGGGCACAGCCATCGTTGAGGTGGCCACCTACACGCCCATGCTCGGCGCGGGGGGCACCTACCTGAGCTTTGTAACCGGCAATATCACGAATCTCAAGCTGCCCTGCGGGCTCAACGCCATGGAGAACGCGGGCGTGAAGTCCAACAGCGAGGAAGGGGAAGTGATCTCCACCATCGCTATCGGCGTTTCCGCCATCACCACCACGGTGATCATCGCGGCGGGCGTGCTGCTGTTTGCGCCGTTCCTCGGCCGGCTCACTGATCCTGACGCAGTATTCGCCCCCGCCTTCACCTACGTGCTGCCCGCTTTGTTCGGGGCGCTGGGCGCGGGATATTTCAAGAAACACTGGAAAATCTCGGTGTTCCCCATTCTTGTGGGCGTAGCGGTGCTGCTCTTTGCGCCCACGCTTCCCTCGGGAACGCTGCTGTTCGTTACCATTGTGGCGTCCATCGGCGGCGCGTTGGCAATGCTGAAGCTCAAGTGGGTATGATCCCGCGTGAGAACCGGGAAAAGTTGATTACGGACGCCGGTGCAGCCGCATCGGGTCGGTCGGGAAGGAAATAGATTATGAAAATGAAAAAAAAGACGACGGCGCTTCTTCTGTGCTGCGTGCTGCTGTTTGCCTGCGCGACGCCCGCGTTCGGCGAAAGGTTCGAGGCGACGGAGCAAGTGGATCGTTACACCTACACCGAGTTGTTCAACAAGAGCGTCAACCGCATTAAATGGGACCGTCCCTTCGGCCTTGTGACCTATACCAACGGCGTGCCGAAAAACGGCATCACGGTGGGGGATGCTTTCAGCGGAGACGAGATCGACAGCGCCATCAGCCGCTGGCTGGTGCCGGTGCTGGAGGGCATGTTCAACAACAGCTCCAATATGACGCAGAGCTTTATCAAGGCGATTTTCCACGAGACGGTGAATCCCGAAACAAAGATCGTTCTCAACCGCGACGAGTCCCGCGACGACGTGGTTCCCCTCTACGGGCAGAACGTGGTGTCGCGCCTGAACAGCGAAAAAACGGATTATTCGGTGTTTGTGGACGGAGAAGAGGGCTACTGCCCCGATCAGGTTGCCGTCATTTTCCCCGAAACAAAACTGGAAGATGCGGAAAACGCATCGATTTCGGACGTGTTTTCGCTTCCGGACGGCACCATCGACCCCGTGGTTGTCGGCGACCGTGAAAAAGCGGGCAGCGATCTGCTGATCAAGGCAAGGCTGCAGAACCTGCGGTTTGCCAACGCCCGCGCCGCGCTGCAGTTTGACCAGTACGGCGACCTGAGCTATTACGGCACCTCGGTGGACTACAAGTTCGACATGAGCTTTTACGACGCCATGAACATTGCAAACGCATTTATCGGCCTTGATTTTTATTCCGCCATCATCAACACCATCAACACCGTTTACGCGAACGTCGGCAGGGAAGCGGTCGATCCCGAAAATGTGATGAAGGAGAGGAGCCTGCACGTGACCTACCGCTGTGCGGTGGAGGTCACGGAGCTGAGCTGGCAGTCCCGTGATTTCGGCGACGTGGACGGCGACGGCGAGGTGACGGCGGGCGACGCCCGCGCGGCGCTCAGGCACAGCGTGGGGCTGGATCCGCTCGGAAACCGTTCCGACCTGATCTACACCGACGTGGATTTCGACGGCGCGATCACCGCCGCCGACGCCCGTGTCATCCTGCGTATCAGCGTGGGGCTGGATGCTCCCATCTGGAGCGTGCCCGACGGGCAGACGGTGAGGATCACGATGGAGGATCCGCCGGAGCCGTCGTCCCCGGGGACAGATCCGAACCAGAAAACCGGTTGGTTCTCCGATATCAGGATCGACACGACGCCCGCGGATATCGCCCAGAGCATTTTTGATATCGTGGGCGTGATCCGGGATTCCGAGCAGCAGATCCGCGAGGCCGCGGGTGAGCTGAGCGAGATCGCCAATCAGTGAATCGGGAAATAAGAGTCAGGCAAAGCATAAAAAACGAAAAAGGGGTCTTGACAAAAGACCTCTTTTTATAATAAAATATATGAATAGTTTGAAAGAACAACAATCAGAATATGAAGGGATTTGAAATTATGGCAGAAGAATACGTATTGCCCCAAAAGGTAATCGAAAAGTTCAAAGAGGAGCTGCGCGAGCTGCGTACCACCGGCAGAAACGACATCGCCGAGAAAATCAAAGAGGCAAAGTCCTTCGGCGACCTGTCGGAAAACAGCGAATACGACGAAGCGAAGTCCGATCAGGCAAAGCTGGAGGCCCGCATCGCCGAGATCGAATATACGCTGGCCCACGCCATCGTGCTGGACGAAAGCGCGCTTTCCACCGAGATGGTGCACACGGGTCTGAGCGTAAAGGTTTACGACCGCACCTTTGACGAGACCGTGGTGTATCACATCGTGGGCGCGCCGCAGGCCAACCCCGTGGATAACAAGATCAGCGACGAGTCCCCCGTGGGCAAGGAGCTGCTCGGACACAAGGTGGGCGACGTCATCAGCGTGGATATTCCCACCGGCGTGGATGAGATCGAGATCCTTGAGATCTTCAAGGACTGAAAAACAGAAAAAAGAAAGACCGAATAAGGAGGACGCTGAGATGGCGGAGAACGAGAACCGCAGTCCCGAAATTCAGGAAGAGGAAAACGTAAACGAGCTGCGCGCCGTGCGTGTGGGAAAACTGACCGCATTGCAGGAGAGCGGGCAGAATCCGTTTGAAAAAACAAAATACGAAGTGGACGCCGTTTCGGTGAACATCAAAGCGGATTTTGACGCCTACGAGGGCAAAACCGTATCGCTGGCGGGCCGCATCATGAGCCGCCGCATCATGGGCAAGGCGAGCTTTGTGGGCCTGAGAGACGGCGACGGCGACATCCAGCTCTACGTGCGCCGCGACGACGTGGGGACGGAAGACTATCAGGGCTTCAAAAAGTGGGACATCGGCGACGTGATCGGCGTGCGGGGCTTTGTGTTCAAAACCCAGACGGGCGAAATCTCCGTCCATTGCGACTATATCGAGCTGCTGGCGAAATCCCTGCTGCCGCTGCCCGAAAAATTCCACGGTTTAAAAGATACCGACACCCGCTACCGTCAGCGCTACGTGGATCTGATCGTGAATCCCGACGTGCGCGACACCTTCTTAAAGCGGTCGCAGATCCTGCGTGAGATCCGCGCGTATCTCGACGGTAAGGGCTTTTTGGAGGTGGACACCCCCATTTTAGTGCCCATCGAGATCGGCGCCTCCGCCCGCCCGTTCAAGACCCACCACAACACGCTGGATATGGATATGTATCTGCGTATTGAAACGGAGCTGTACCTCAAGCGCCTGATCGTGGGCGGCCTCAACCGTGTGTATGAGGTGGGGCGTATCTTCCGCAACGAGGGTATGGATACCAAGCACAACCCCGAATTCACCACCATCGAGCTTTATCAGGCCTATACCGATTACCACGGCATGATGGATCTGGTGGAGGAGCTCTATAAGCTGCTGGCCGAAAAGGTCTGCGGCTCCACCGTCATCAACTATCAGGGCATCGAGATCGACATGGGCCACTGGGAGCGCCTCACCATGGCCGAGGCGGTGAAAAAATACTCCGGCTGCGATTACTACGACTGGAAAACGGACGAAGACGCCCGCGCCGCCGCCAAAGAAAAGCACGTGGAAGTGCCCGCCGACGCCACCAAGGGCACGGTGCTGGCGGAATTCTTTGACGCCTTTGTGGAAGAAAACCTGATCCAGCCCACCTTTATCTACGATTACCCGGTGGAGAACAGCCCCCTTGCCAAGCGCAAGCCGAGCGACCCCGCCTTTACCGAGCGCTTTGAGTATTTCATCAACGCCACCGAATACGGCAACGCCTTTTCGGAGCTCAACGACCCCATCGACCAGAAGGAGCGTTTCGAGCGGCAGGTGGCCAACAAGAAAAAGGAAGATCCCAACTCCAAAAGCGAGGTGGACTACGACTACGTCACCGCGCTGGAATACGGTATGCCCCCCACGGGCGGCCTCGGCTTCGGGATCGACCGCCTTGTGATGCTGCTCACGAATTCCGCCTCCATCCGCGACGTACTGCTCTTCCCCACCATGAAGCCACTGGCAAGCGAGAAGAAGGAAGACGCCGACGCGCCTGCCGCGGAAGAAAAGTGCTGCCCCGAAGAAGGGACCTCCTGCTGCTGTGAGGGTTCCGCGCCCGCAGCCGAGGAGAAGATCGATTTCTCCAACGTGGTGATCGAGCCGCTGTTCCAGGATTGCGTGGATTTCGATACCTTCTGCAAGAGCGATTTCCGCGCCGTGAAGGTGCTGGCCTGCGAAGCCGTGCCGAAATCCAAGAAGCTCTTAAAGTTCACGCTGGACGACGGCTCCGGCACGGAGCGCACCATCCTTTCGGGCATCCATCCGTGGTATGAGCCGGAAGATCTGGTGGGCAAGACCTGCATCGCCATCACGAACCTCCCGCCCCGCCCCATGATGGGCATCGAGAGCTGCGGCATGCTCATTTCCGCCGTGCACAAAGAGGGCGACGAAGAAAAGCTGCACCTGCTGATGGTGGACCCCCACATTCCTGCCGGGGCGAAGCTTTGCTGAGCAATCATATAATCATTATATAATGCAACGGGCCTGCCGGAAATCATCGGCGGGCCCGATATTTTTTATCGTTGCGATTTTTCAGGCGGATAAAGCGGTAAATTGGAATTTGATCGTGTGTTTACCTTGACCATAAAACCGAAAACCATCTGGAATTCCGTAGGGGGCGTCGCCTCGGCGC
>CACZOP010000098.1 GCA_902782845.1 Oscillospiraceae bacterium
CGCGCAGGCTACACACTCAAACTTCTCGCTCCAGTGGATCAGATCGGTGGAATACTTGTAGACGAGCTTCTGGGAGTGGGCGGGGTCTGAATCGTCGGAATAAAAGCAGAACAGCCGTCCGCTCTCTTCCTCGTAGATCAGATAGGGCTCCCACACGCCCCAATCCGTGCCCCCGGCCTTGTCCACGTTGCAGAAGGCCCGGAACGTCCGGCCCAGGTCGGTGCTCTCGTACAGGGTGATCGTGCTGTCGGTCACGCCCACCCCGGTGATGGAGGTGGCGGCGAGGATCACGGTCCCCTCCTCAAATTCCCCGATATCCGCCGGGAGCTCATAGAGGAAGGGCATCCACTCGTTGTAATAGTTGTTATAGTCGTCCGTCACGTGGCACAGCTTCTGCCACGTCTGCCCGTCATCCGCGCTGGAATAGACCGGGTAGGTGCTGTTCCACTGTTCAAAGGAGACCAGCAGCGTGCCGTTGTCGGCCTCGTTTTTCTGATGGGCCAGCCGGAGGACGGTGGGATATTCGCAGACGGTGTCGGCGGCGTCTCCGGTCGGCGCGAAGATCTCGCTCTGCCGTTCCACCGAAAAACCGACCGGCAGCCGGTCGTAGGGGATGGTTTTCTCACGCATGGACGGAAACACCGTCAGCAGCGTCAAAAAGAAAACCATCAGTTTGAGAAACAGAAATTTCATAGGCGCTCCTTTCCCATTGCCGCCCCGGCAATGATCGCTCCTCGTTGTCCCGCGGGATGGGTTGATAACGGATCAGCGGCGAAACGGTTTCCGATTGCAACCTGAGCCGTATCCGCAATTATTCATCATTTTCCAGATGGATGCTCCAACCCGTATTTATTTTCTTTTTTACTTTTTTTACCGTTTCCGGATCCAGATCGGGCCAGTCGACCACCGTCGTCGCTTTATTTGTGACCAGATGCGCCTTTTCCGCACATAAAGCAAGCGGCGTATCCGCAAGCGAATCGGAATAAAAATGATCGATCACAGGGAATCCGTGGTCATAAATATACCTTGCCTTTTCCTTCGCATACATCAGATTATTCAGGAAAACGCCGAACTCACGGTCGAATTCAGTCGCCATGTAATTAACGCCGAGCCTTTTGGCGATCGGCCCGATGATACAATCCGGAGACGCGCTGATAATGAGGTCGTCCGGCTTTTTCTGCGCCAGATACCAATCGGATATCCTGCGCTCGTATTTATCCCAATACCGCTCGATCTGTTCGTCGAAATCATCGATCATCGTCAGATAGCTGAACATTTTGCGCTGCAGCTGACAGTTCGGGATTTTGCCTCTTTTGTGCTGAATGATGCTCTTGACCAAGCCCGGCATATACGTGAACAATAATTTCGGATGGCGTTTCACACACCACAAAGCAAACCCTATGGAACAATCCGAATAAAAAATCGTTCCGTCAAAATCATATACGTTCATCTGTTTTTCCTCTACCTCTGAGATTATCAGCTTGATTATACAATAACTCTGTTTTTTTTTCAACAGATTTTGACGATCAAAGGCCGCTTTCTATCGGTTTTTTCGGGACAAAATGAATAAACGGAAACCGGAAGCAGCCAGTTTACAGCGAAGAACAAATAAAAAGCCCCGGCGCGTCGAACTGAAAGAGTAACGGGCGAAGCGGTTCCCTGCGCCGCAGCGAAAGCAGGTTTTGCTCTTTGCCGGAAAAAAGAGTTTTGCAACAAAAGAAAGCGGTTGCGCCGTATTGCGGCAAGCGCTTTCGTATACGCCATCGCCGTTCCCGAAGGGACAATCGGCGGGCGTTACATGTTTTTTATTTAACAGGAACAGCCACTCTTCCTCTGTCCGGCGGAGAAGTTTCCTGTTAAATAAAAACCCCACGCCTGCACGTGGGATTTTTGGCAAGTATGCACCTGTTCGGTGCGGTACGCTTTTGGTTAATATTTGTTGAGATACAGCTTTTTTATGCTTTCCATAAACTGTGCAGATTGCAATAGGCATAAACAGCTTCTATCTCGTCCCCCTCGCAGATTTTGAAACAGACTTTCGGCTCGTCGCCCGGCTGCAGCGCTTTCCGCTGATTACCCGCTTTTGTTTGCAGGGAGATCCACTCGATATAGTGCTCCGGGATCATCGGATGTTCGGTCGACCCGACGGTCACTTTCACCGTATCGCCTTCAACTTCCACAACGGGTACATGTTTCTCGACGGAGGCGTCGGTAGAGGACGGAATGATTTCTTTCATGGGTTCCCCGCAGCAAATGACCGGAACTCCGGTTTTTTTGACGATTGCGATGATTTGTCCGCAGTGCGCGCACCGGTAAAACTTCATTTCCATGTTTGCTCGCTCCTTTTTTTGTTTTTTATCGGTCGAATAGATTATATCATAATTCTGTTGTAATTGACACCCTTTTTTCATATTTTTTCCGGTTGTTGAATCCTCATTTTCTTTTCAAATCGGTAAGACTCTTGTCGTAGCGTTATTCTCACTTTATTGATATAACTTTTTATGGAACAAACCGGGAATTGTTGATATGCTTCTTTTCGAACTTCACCAAAAACGCTTCAGTCTTCTCAGTTCCTCATCCGTGATATGCAGTATGGAACCGTGGCGGGGGCGCAGATGATCCAGAGAAAAATCACCGACCCTGCAAAAATGAAGCATATCCGTCGTTTCCTGCATAAAATAGCCGCCCGTCCGGAATTGGTCGGCGATCATAACATACGTATCCGTTCCGGAGATACGATAGATGCAATTCCCTTCAAGGGCGCAATCGGCAACGGATACCTTGTTGTCGTCCGGTTCTGAATAAGGGCCGTCCGGCCTGTTCGCCACGGCATAGCAAACGGCTTCTTTTTCGCCGTCCGCTTCGTAGAGCCAGTATTTGCCGTCTTTTTCGATGATATCGGCGTCGATGGCGCAAAGTCCGCTTCTGGGCCGGAACAGGACGGCGGGCTTTGTCGTCAGCGTTCTGAAATCCCGCGTATATGCATACCAAGGGATCGTGTCGAGGGCGCCGTCTCTGTTGTGATGCGTCCAGTAGATCATATATTCCTTTTTGAACGGATCGTAAAGGATTTGCGGCGCCCAGACTCTGTCCGCAGACTTCGTTTCCTCAAACTGCGAAAAATCAATGATTCGTTCGTTCTCCCAGTGCACAAGATCCCGGCTGTCCCATAACACCATGGAATTGTTGCTGCTCCAACCGTCGTAACAGCGCATATCCGTTGCGATGATATGAAATACGTTGTTTTCGTCTCTGAAAATAAACGGGTCGCGGCAGCACTTTTTACCGAGCGTCTGCGTGATGATTTTTTCGTTATGATTCAGCGCCGTAAAATGATAACCGTCCTCAGATACCGCAAAATGAACGCTCTCATTTTCCGGCTCGTTGCCTGTAAAATAGCAAAACAGATATTTCGACTGCATTTCCGCAATCCTCATGCGAAATCCTCCATAAAAGCAAATCCCGGCCGCGGGACGTCGGGTTTTTCTTGTTTTATTTTACTCGGAAACTATGTCTGTTTCATTCTCCGATCCGGCCCGTATAAATTGTCAGCGCGGCGACGCTGTGCGGCGGAAGCGAAACAGAATACCCTGATTCATCCGATGCGATTGCAAGCGGTTTTACTTCAAAAAAGGATGGCGGCGCTACGTCCTCCGCGGTATACACAACGCCTTCCGCTTTTCCCGCGGGGCCGGCTATGACGAAATCCCGTTCCCGGTCAAAGCTGTCGTTAACGACCGTCACGTAAACGGCGCCGTTCTTTACGGTTGCGGCAGCGGTGAACGCATCCGCCCCGTCGATACGGCATCTCCTGCCGCCGTGATGCCCCCTTGCAGCCGCGAACATCTGACCGTCGGCCGTGAGCCTCGCGCCTTCGGGCGTGACGTCGATCGCCCCTTCATTGACAGGCTGAAAAAACGTACTGAAGGGCATCGAGTACCGATCCGAGTAATGCATCAGCATATGCAGCATTTTTGCGGTAAAAACGCCTTCGGCCACACAGGAAGGACGGTACCACGCATACCAGAAATTCCATTCGTCAAAAGAAATGCGGCTTTCCGGAGAAAAACGGTCGAGACTTTCCCGCATCCGGACGATCTTTTCCGCATGCTCATGCACGGAGTTCACGACCGCGTAATAAGTCTCTTCGATCTCGTCTTCCGTATAATTCAGCAGGGCGTTGGAATAGTGATGTAAAGAGACGTATTTTGCCTTCGGGAACAGCGTTCCGGCTGATTTTTCAGCCCAGACGTCGTTCGGATAGGGCCCCGAGCTGAACAATTCGATGCCGGGATCCGCCGCAAGCATGGCGTCCGCGTGCCGCTGTGCCAGCTTCGCATAGTCGTCGGCCGTGCGGGGGCCTTCCATATGACCGTAGCCCATCTCGTTCCCCAGGGACCAGAAACGGACGTGATACGGCTCTTTGCTGCCGTTTTCAGCCCGCTTCGCGCCGTATTCCGTGTCGGCGGCTCCGTTGCAGTACTCCACCCACCGGGCGCTTTCCTCCGGCGTGCACCATACGGGGTTGATCGTCAGGAAAGGCTCCGCGCCGACCTCGCGGCACAGGGCGATAAACTCATCCGTACCGATCTCATGGTTGTCGTAGCCGTGCGCATAGGGCTGGGTCTCGATCTCCGTACAGCTTTGAAGCGGCCCGCGCCGATCGGCGGGCAAAAGCCCGTCCATCCACCGGTATTCACCGGCAAAGTTACCGCCCGGCCAGCGGATCACGGTGGGCGCGATCTGCCGGAGGCACTCCACCACGTCCCTTCTCATTCCGTGAAAATGGTCGGTTGGCATCAGCGAAACAGCGCCGAACAGAACGCGCGTTTTTTCGGTAAACGTAAACCCGACCCCGGCTTCATAGTCGGCCGAAGAAGGCGTCAGCACGGCGTGAAGCACCTGCCAGTCGCCCGGGAGCAGATCGAACGACGTTTCGGCATAAACGCGCCCGCCGCGCCTGTCGGTGAGGGCTGCGGTCAGGCGGACCGGCAAACGTGATTTTGCGGCGATGCGAAGCTCGTACGCTCTGCCGCCTTCGATCCTGAGACCTGTTTGCCGCAGGCCGCACACGCCGCCGTGGACGTTCTGAACGGACATGCTCGTCAGCTCGTTCATCCTGTGCATGGCTTCGCAGCCGATATGCCGGGTATACCGTTCACCGCTCTCCGGGTTTTCTCCGCCGGGCCGGAAAAACGCCCGATCGCCGATCCCTTCCCATTCGGCGGCGATCCCGCAGGGGGAGGGCTTCCCGCAAAACTTGCGGTTGCGGAGCATCTGCGCCGACAAGCCGCCGCCCACCGCCGCTCTGGTGTGCTCCAGATTATGGCCGAAAATATACGGGGACAGCGCCGCGGTATCTCCGACGTCGATTCTGATCGTTTTTTTCGGGTCCCGGGTCAACACTGTATCCATCTGTTTTCCGTCTCCTGTGCAATGTTTTTGAAACCGTGATGATA